>NZ_JTEV01000018.1 GCF_000786105.1 Bdellovibrio sp. ArHS | reverse complement strand
CTTGGTATTGAGCGGCAGCACCAGGCAAGTGGTGCAGTTTATGACATCTTTCTAATCAAGATGTTTAGGAGTGAAGGCTTCAGGAAATATTTCTGGGAACGAAAAACTCTTCATTTTTCCTTGAAGATTAGCGGTGTGAATCACAGTTTGTTCGTTCGCGAACTCGGCAATCACTTGTCGGCAGAAACCGCAGGGTGGCCAAGGTTTCTCTGCATCACTCACGACTAAAACTTCTTTGATTTGTTTCGTACTGCCGGAACTGATTGCTTTCCAGATGGCCACTCTTTCGGCGCAGACGGTTCCCCCGTAGGAAGCGTTTTCAACATTGCAGCCAGAATGAATGGAACCGTCGCTCATTAAAACGGCAGCGCCAATCAGAGCATTAGAGTAAGGGGCGTGCGCTTTTTTTTGCGCAATACAAGCGGCATCGAAAAGTTTTTTTTGTGTGTCTGTCATAATCCTGCATTCTCTAATATTTTACTCAGGGCAATCAAGGGCAATCCTTGAATCGCCGTGAAATCTTGGCTTTCGATGCTATCAAAAAGCATGATGCCATGCTTTTCTATTTTATAACTGCCAGCACAGTCCGTCGGCATATCCAGATTCACATAACGTTCGATCTGTTCGCGAGAAAGTTTTTTCATATGCATGCGGGTGATGTCCGTGTGGGGAATCATCTTGTCGCCGTCAAAAACGCAGATCGCGGTGATCAACTCGTGCGTCTTTCCCTGCATTGAGAAGAGCTGGTCCATCGCCTTTTCCTTGCTGTGCGCTTTGCCAAGAATACGTCCCTCAAAGGCCACGAGTTGGTCCCCACCAATGACGACTTTTCCAGGGCCTTTGAGGCTCGCCGCTTTTAGAAGAGCCAGTTTTTCCGCCAGTTGCTGGGGGGAAAGGTTAGGATCTTTCTCGTTTTCTTCATCAATAAGAGGCGGCGTGGCAGTGAAGCTGTAAGCCAATCGAGAAAGAAGCTCTTGGCGATACTTCGAGGTGCTTGCGAGGATCAATTGTTTTTCAGCCATAGGGTTTCAACTATATGTCAAAATGGCTGTAAAAACTATAATTTAAGAGCCAACCACCTTAAAATACGGTAAACAGGTTATCCCTGGTAAACCAGGTTATTCGAAAAGAACTGAAAAGTAGTATGACGAAAAAAACTCTGCCCGATGTGGCCAAAGAAACTCACGCTGAAAAATACGCTCCGATTGATTGGGTTGGAATGGGCTCGATTGAATTGCCCTTGTTGTTGCGACAGGCCGATGGCGTCTATCGTATTCCTGCTCGTGTGGATGCCAAAGTCAGTCTTGATAAGACTCCGTCGCGCGGGATTCACATGTCGCGACTTTATCTAATCACACAAGAAATTTTGTCGAAAAACGAAATGTCTTTGGGGCTCCTAGGGCAGGCGACGGACGAATTTCTGCACACACACGCCGACCTTTCCACGCAAGCCCTGGTGCAAGTGCAATTTGAAGCGCCTCTGGTGCGTAAAGCCCTGAAGAGCGCCAATCAAGCATGGCGATCGTATCCGGTGATCCTTTCCTCTTTCAATAAAGAGGGTGGGAAAAAATATTTCGTTGAAGTGGTTGTCACTTATTCAAGTACTTGTCCGGCTTCGGCGGCGCTGTCTCGACAGTTGATTCAGGATAGCTTCAAACAGCAATTTGCCGACAGATCTTTGGATTTTGATATTGTTCATTCCTGGCTGGGAACACCTCAAGGTATTGTCGCGACTCCGCATGCGCAAAGAAGTTTTGCACGAGTCAAAGTGGAAGTGGGTCCCGACTACAACTATGGCGAGTTGATCGACGTTGTTGAAGAAGCCTTACAAACGGCCGTGCAAGGGGCTGTGAAAAGGGAAGACGAACAAGAGTTCGCGCTTCGCAATGGCCAAAACCTGATGTTTTGCGAGGATGCCGCTCGTCGTGTGAAGGAAGCTTTGGATGCCAAAGCGGATATTCACGACTATGTCGCTGAGTTCAGCCATGTCGAAAGTCTGCATCCGCACAATGCGGTTTCTCATATATCTAAAGGGAAAAACCTGCGAAGTTTCTAGGACTTAGGTGGACTCCTTAGAAAAAACTGCCGTCTAATTAAGAATCAACTGATAATGATTCTTAATTATTTGGACTTCCCCAGGCACTTCTCCTATAAATGATCGTTCGAGGTGCCCATGGGTAAAGACACAGTTCCATTTCTACCAAGACAGCACGACGAGGATATCGTCGTTCACGCGGAACAATTTGAAGAGCCCGAATTAAAACGAATTATCCGTGCTCTTAATCTTAAAGTGACGACTCAGCGTATGGCCATCCTGAAGGCTTTGCACGATGGACGTCGTCACGTCACCGCCCAAGAGTTGTATGAAAAGCTTAATAAAGATCATCCGGATATTGGTTTTGCGACGGTGTATCGTTTCCTGCGCACTTTGACCGAAGGCAGCTTCGTGACAGAAGTTCGTATGGGGGGATTGCCGGCTCGCTATGAGTTGACCCCCAAAGGGCACCATGACCACTTAACCTGTGTGAAGTGCGGAAAGATTTGTGAGTTTGAAAATAAGGCGATCGAAGGCCTTCAAGAAAAAGTGGCCCATCAGTTTGGCTTTAAGCTGACCCATCACATTTTAGAGTTGTATGGTGTCTGTCCTGCTTGCCAAGCGAAAGAATAGTGGTGGCTTAGCTCTTGTCTCAGTTTGGGAAACGTCGCGTGGCATTTCTGAAATTCTCTTGGGTTTTTGGAATTTAAGGGTTGGGAAGTGTCAGCGCAAAGCCGATATGTTTTGTGATGCGGGCAAAACATATTTTTCTGATTTTTTTGGCAGTTGTTTGTCTTGGCTTCAAGGGCAATGAAATCGTTGAGCTTGAAGGCTATTTTAATGCTCGTTATTCAGCGAATTTCTTAAAATCCACCAAGAATGTGAAGTTTGTGATGCCACCGGGAACTCGGGGGCGCATCGAAGAAACTAAGAAATTTAACTCTGGAAATTATGGTTTGAAAGTCGAACTGACCTCGGGGCCTCATAAAGGGGAATCCGTGTGGGTGTACTACAATTCCGCCAAGCCCACGATGAAGCTGTATCCAGCGGAAGAAGAAGTGCAGGCGGAAGCTTCCACAGAGCGGGTCGAGTTAGCGACCCAGGTGAAGACGACCCAGGAAACTCCCGCTTTGCGTGTGCCGGCTTCTGAAGTCGCGGAACGAGTTGCCGAAAATCTTTCCCAAGCCAACAGAACAGTCAGAGATCACGGTAAGGTGGGCGGTCCTTGTGCGGATTGTGAAATTTCGTCGTTGTATTCCCGTGACGTCGTCACGCCCTTGAATGCTCCAGAGAATTTATTGAGTTGGTCGGCGAAAGCGTCTCAAGATTCTCCGGTGATGGAGCCTCCGACGAGAACGGTCAATCCCTATGGGCTTCGTCCCGTTCGTTGCGCCTCTAAGACGGGCGGCTACGATGTCTGTTCTTATGGAGACGACCCCACTCCGGGCAAGTTTAAGTTTTTCAATCGCGGTCCCAATAAGATTGTCAGCAGTGGCGAATCCCGCATGCGCGAATGGAGTTTTGAATTCGAAGCAGGTGCTCGACAAAGTCTGGGCTTTTCGATCAGTGACATGCCCAATGCGACCATCAGTCAGACTCAGGAAAGTTATTTTATTCTTTTGCCGCGAAAGACCTTGCCGCATATTCGCGTTGAAGGAAACAAGCAGATTGTCACCTTGCCCACCGGTGAAACTGTCACGTTCAATGCGCAAACCAAAGAAGTTATCGGCGGCGTTCTGTCTGAAAATGGCGCCATCACCTCTGGTGGCAAAGCTTTGAACCCCGCCAATGTCTCTTACAATGGGAATGGTGTGATGGTTCGAGTTGATCGCGTGGGCGAAGAGCCTCGCTTGCAGCGCGGTGGGACGGCCACGATCAGTAAACAGGGCCGGTCCTGCAAGGTCCCCACGGCGGAGTTATGGCCGGACCAGTCCAAGAGTTCGGCGGCGCGTTTCAAATACTTCTCAGATTCTGATTTTGACGCCTACATCAAGCGCCGCTGCGGGTTTGGTTTATAATAGAAGCACTGCATTTCAACGACGGGCTCTTGCTGTTCTGCGCGCCTCATCCTAGAATGAGGGCTTATGTCGCAAGCAGAAGAAGACGGAATCATAGTAAAAGGCGCCAAAGAACATAACTTGAAGAATGTCAGCGTGACCATTCCTCGCAACAAGATCACGGTTTTTACGGGTCTGAGCGGCAGTGGAAAGTCATCTTTGGCATTTGACACCGTCTATGCAGAAGGCCAACGGCGCTACGTGGAAAGTCTTTCAGCCTATGCGCGAAACTTTCTGGAGCAGCTCAAAAAACCTGAAGTCGATTCCATCACCGGACTTTCTCCCGCGATTGCTATTGATCAAAAGTCGGTCAGCACCAACCCGCGTTCCACCGTAGGCACCGTAACGGAAATCTATGATTATTTGCGACTGCTATATGCAAAAGTAGGGATTCCCGAATGTCCCATTCATCACATTCCTGTCAGCAGTCAGACGCCTCAGCAGATCATTGACGACGTGATGAAGAAAAGTCTGGGGACCAAGTTCTATGTTCTTGCGCCCATGGCTTCCGGAAAAAAAGGGGAATTCCTGGCCGAGTTTCAACGCTGGGCTAAGAAGGGTTTCGTCAAAGCCAAAGTCGATGGCAAGATGATTGATTTGGATAAAGCGACGAAACTAGCGAAAACCAAAACCCACGATATTGATCTGGTCGTCGATCAATTGATTCTTAAAGACACTCTTAAACACCGTTTGGCGGAAAGTATTAATACTTCGCTCAGTATGGCCAACGGCCGGGTGATTATCGAAACTTTGGATGGCGAACGCACTGCTTACTCTTTGCACTCGGCCTGTCCACAATGTGGTTACAGCTTTCCTGAAATTGAACCGCGCATTTTCAGTTT
The DNA here is from genome assembly GCF_000786105.1 of Bdellovibrio sp. ArHS. Classification (NCBI taxonomy): domain Bacteria; kingdom Pseudomonadati; phylum Bdellovibrionota; class Bdellovibrionia; order Bdellovibrionales; family Pseudobdellovibrionaceae; genus Bdellovibrio; species Bdellovibrio sp. ArHS. The sequence goes on along the minus strand of NZ_JTEV01000018.1, from coordinate 118,235 downwards.
CAATAATCCGCGGGGGGCCTGCGCAACTTGTAATGGTTTAGGCACTTTGGATTTGGAAGAGGAAGAACAGTTTTCAGACTCGGAAGTGGGCGGAAAAAAGCTCGACAAGGTCGTTTACAAATACAAGGGCAAAAAGACGTCTGACGAAGATGATGACGAAGGCGAAGAGATGATTCTAAACGCCTGCCCGGATTGTCAGGGCACGCGTTTGAAAAAAGAGGCGTTGAATATCCGTGTCGGCGAAAAGACCATCGCCGAGCTTGCGGATTTAAGCGCGGTCGAGCTGCGCGACTGGATTTCTAAAATCAAATGGAAATCCAAAGATCAGTTGATCGCGGAAAAAATCGTCAAACAAATTGTGTCGCGTCTTGAGTATCTTATTCGCGTGGGAACCTCCTATCTTTCTTTAAGTCGTCCCGCCAGAACTCTTTCCGGTGGTGAAGCGCAACGGATTCGTCTGGCGACTCAGGTGGGTTCTTCTTTGATCGGTGTCTTGTATGTGATGGATGAACCAAGTATTGGTCTTCATCCCCGAGATCACCATCGACTGCTGGACATTATCGGTGAATTGAAAGATCGCGGTAATACCATTTTATTAGTTGAGCACGACGAGGACACCATTCGTTATGCCGATTTTGTCGTTGATTTGGGGCCGCGGGCTGGCGTGCTGGGCGGGCAAATGATGGCTCAGGGGACGCCTCAGGAACTGGAAAAAAATCCGAACTCGCTGACTGGGAAATACCTGAAAGGTGAAGTGCGAATTCCGATTCCCAAAGAGCGTCGTAAGGGCAACGGTGAGTTCTTAAAGATCGTCGGCGCCACCGGCAACAATCTTCGCAATGTGGATCTTTCTATTCCTTTGGGTACCTTCACTGCGGTGACCGGAGTTTCGGGATCAGGTAAAAGTACGCTGATCATCGATACGCTTTATAAAATCTTAGCACAGCATTTTTATGAGGCCTTGGCGCAGCCATCTCCTTATAAAAAAATTGACGGTTTGGACAAGATTGATAAGGTGATTGATATTAATCAAAGACCTATCGGGCGAACGCCGCGTTCGACGCCGGCAACTTACGTCGGTCTATTTCCGATGATTCGTGATTTGTTTGCGAATCTTCCTGATTCTAAACTGCGCGGCTACGAACCGGGTCGTTTTAGTTTCAACGTCAAGGGTGGTCGCTGTGAAACCTGTATGGGACACGGCCAGATTCGCGTCGAGATGCACTTTTTGAGCGATGTTTTTGTGACGTGCGACACCTGTCAGGGGCGCCGTTATAATCGCGAGACTTTAAATATCAAATACAAAAACAAGTCCATTGCTGATGTCTTGGAAATGAGTGTCGGCGAGGCCTTGGAATTCTTCCGTAATCACTCTCAGATCTATCGCAAGCTTGAAACCTTACACCGGGTGGGGTTGGATTATATGACCTTGGGGCAAAGCTCGACGACACTTTCCGGTGGGGAAGCGCAGCGGGTGAAACTATCCAAAGAGCTGTCCCGTCGGGGCACGGGAAAAACCCTGTATATTCTGGATGAACCAACAACGGGACTTCATTTCGACGATGTTCGTAAGCTTGTCGAATTGATTCAGGAGTTGGCTGACGCGGGCAACACGGTGCTCGTTATCGAGCACAATATGGAAGTTGTTAAAACGGCGGACCATGTGATTGATTTGGGGCCCGATGGTGGTAAAGGGGGCGGCTTGATCGTCGCGACCGGCACTCCGGAACAGGTTGCCAAAGTTTCCAGCAGCGAGACCGGAAAATTCCTGAAACTCGTTCTTAAATAAGGCTTGATTCTTGGCCCGGAATCGACGAATTTTTGGGCATGAAATACTTTACGGGCTCTTTTATTTTCACGATTCTGGGACTGATCGGTTCCTATTTTGTTGGTCACTATTACGGCGGCAGCGTGGGTGCGGGTTTAAGCGCTCTGTTTATCGCTTTTATTTTGGCAATTCTTGAGATCTCTCTTTCTTTTGACAACGCCATTGTGAATGCCGTGGTTCTAAAAGAGATGACACCGGTGTGGCGCCATCGCTTTCTGACCTGGGGGATGTTGATCGCTGTTTTCGGTATGCGTTTGATCTTCCCGCTCTTGATCGTGACTTTCATGGCGCACGTCAGTCCTTGGGAAGCCTTGGTGATGGCGGCGACAAAACCCGACGACTATGCCAAACTGATGTTGGGAGCTCATCTTGAAGTCGCCGCTTTTGGTGGGGCGTTTCTTTTGATGGTGGCACTTAAGTATTTCTATGACGAAAGCAAAGATCTGCATTGGATCCCTGTAATCGAAAAACCCACGGCTTACTTAGGCAGTAAAGTGGAAGCCATCGAAGTGGCTTTAAGTTTGATCATTCTTGCTATCATTTCTCAGTTCCTTCCAGATGATGAATCTCTGCGTTTTGTTAAAGCGGGGATGGCGGGGTTGATCACTTACGTTATTGTCGACGGCATTGGTTCTTGGCTAGAGGCCTCTGATGATCAAATGAAAGACGTGCACAAAGCCAGCGCTGGTATGTTCCTGTACCTGGAAGTTCTGGATGCCTCTTTCAGTTTCGACGGCGTCGTCGGAGCCTTTGCTATCACTCACAACCTTTTCATTATCATGATTGGTTTAAGTATCGGTGCTTTCTTTGTGCGAAGTTTGACGATCATGTTCGTGGAAAAAGAAGCCCTGACGAAGTTCGCGTTCTTAGAGCACGGGGCTTTCTATGCTATCGGGTTGTTGGCCATGATCATGTTGTCTGATCCGTTCCTGCACATCCCTGAATGGGTGACGGGATTAAGTGGCGGTGTCATCATCGTGACGTCGTTCTTGTGGTCCTTGAAGAAAAATGAAAAACAGCTTCAACATTGAAACTGACACCGCCGGGCTGTCGCCCGGTTCGCGCCATCCAGATTTTCTCCACACCAAATCTCGGGCTTCGACAAGGCTAGAGGAATCTGTATTCATTCGTTTTGGCAATGTAGAGATAAAGATGTAGTTCTAAAGGCTCTTCGACTTTGGCGGTGCAGCGACTTCTTTATTGGCCGGGTCCAGCCAGATTTGTAGAACCGACGCCAACATGATAATCACGGCGCCCAGACTTTGAAAAAGACTGAGTCTTTCATGCAGAATCAAAAAACCAAAAAGAGCGGCAAACGGCGACTCTAAAAGAAAGAGCATGCTGGCTGTCGAATCAGAAAGAACTCTCTGGGTTCTGACTTGCAGATAAAAGGCAATGATGCTGGAGCCTAAGCCCAAACACAGAATTCCCAACCAGGGAGTCATGTCTTGCGGCCATGGGCTGCGCTCCTGATTTGCATACAGTGGCAAGAGGGCCAGCAAACACCAGAAGGATTGAAAGTTATTGAAGCGAAAGGCGTTGCCCACGCGATTTGAGATTTTGCCAATATAGATGATGTGAAAGGCTGCGAAAACAGAACAACCTAGAGTCCAAAGGTCGCCCACGTTGATCCCAGAAAGATTCGCATCAACCAGGATGAAAGTTCCGCCAAGAGCTAAACCGACGATCAGATAATTTTTTAAAGTCGAAGGCGCTTTAAAAAACCACGCGTTCAAAAGGGGAACCAAAATTACGTAAAGACTGGTTAAAAAACCACTCTTGGTCGCTGTGGTGTATTTAAGCCCGATGGTTTGCAATAACAGCATGCCTCCGAGCAGAAGGCCGGCGGGCAGTGCGCGAAGCAGCTCTTCACGAATGGTGGTGAAGTTAGGGCCTCGGGCCGCCAGATAAAGAATCTCGCCCACAATCGAGGCCACGATAAAGCGAAACACTAACGTTTCTGTCGCGGAAAAAGCGCGCAGCGCCCAGACTGTGGCGACGAAACCAAAACCCCAAAGGATTCCGGCAAAGATCAGTTCTAGGGCGGCGCGATTTTTAGTCAAAGGCTTCGGACCAGACGCGCGTTTTATCAAAGCCATCAATTTCTAAAAGTTGATGCTTTACTTCTTTGATCATTCCGCCGTTTCCGCATAAATAGAATGTCGTAGGGATATTCTTGTAATCAAATTCAGAAATGAAGTTTTGGACGTAACCCTTCTTGCCTTTCCAGTCGGCACCAGGGCGGCTTAAAACGAATTCAAATTTGAAGTCAGGAAGCTCTTTCATCAAAGCTTCCATTTCCTTTTCATAGTACATGTCTTTTTCAGAGCGTACGCCGAACAACATACGGTAGCGAAGGTGTGGGTATTGTTCTTTTTTAGAAAGCAGATAGCAGATATGCTGGGACAAACCCGTTCCCGTATTCAAGAACACAATCTGCTCTGTGGGGGGTTCTTGGAAGAAGACCTTGCCGAAGGGACCAGTGAAGTTCAAAAGCTCGCCACCTTTTAAGGCCCACACAAAAGTCGAGGCAACCCCGTTTTCAACGAATTTGAAAAGCAGGCGAAATCCATCCTTGATTCTGTCGTCCGAAGCGATGGAATAGGCGCGCAGAATGGGTTTGGCCTCGCCCTGTGGTACGTTTAGCATCACAAATTGGCCCGCTTTGAAGGTAAATTCCTCGGGAGTTTCGGTTTTAAGGACCAGTTCCCGAACGGTGGGGGTGTGGTCGATAATTTCCGTGACTCTCATATGATAGACTTTGCGGACGGAAGACATAAGGGCTCCTTCAGTATGAGAGGTCTTAATAATCCGAAAATCCCAGACAGTCCAATATTTTAGCTTGTTACAGAACCTCGCATTTAATAAAATTTATAAAGCAACACAGCAATGAGGTATCTACGTGAATATTGCGCAGCATCTGGTTTTATCCCTGGTATTATCTTTTACAACCTTCGCGCAGGCTCAAGAGGCGTCCGTTTCTGCAGAGGCCCCTTCCCAACCACCTGCTGAAACTCAGGAAGAAATTCCTGCTCCACAAAGATCGTTGCTTAAAACAGCAGCGACGCGAGAATTCAATAAAGCCCTGTACTTCGATCAGTTGGATAACGGTGTGATTCTTCCACCGCTGGAACTGGAGTACGACTTGACGGGCGCTAACGGCAAACAACTGAAGATCGGCAATGTGGCGCTGAACGAAAAAAACTTCTTCTTTGCTTTATTGCCTTTGGGAAAAACACATTCACAGATCAATCAGGTTTTAAGCGGTGGTGATGCCGGGCGAGTGATGCTCCTAATGGCCTGGCCCGACAAATTGCTAACTCATGGAACGATTGAAATGATCTCGCGTACAGGGACCGTTCTTTGGAGTCACACCTTCAGTCAGGAAGACCATGACAAGTGGATTAAACAACTTGAAGAGTGGCGTAAAGAACTTATCGGCAAAGGTGTACCGGCAAAACAAATCGGCAGATCCGGTGTTTTCGGCACTCAGTTTGGTTTGGATGCCAAAGCGGCCAATGCGCCATTCTGGGGACAGAAGGAATCTTTCCGATTCTGTGTGAGCCAATCGGACGGTCGCAACTCAACGAAAATCTGCTCGCAACGTTATGGCACGAAATCTTCTGGCCAAAGCGTGGTGATGGGTAAGATGCGCATGGATCCAACGCCGGCCCGGGTGTTGGTGCAAAACGAAGAAGCTCCGCCGAAAAATTCAGTGACGGTCGGTGCGGATATGCCCACAGCTTTCTTCGCCGAGTTGGCTAGCGGAGAATCTTATGAATTTGTGACTTTGCCGAACAAGCTTCAGTTGATGGATATTTCTGATACGAAAAAGGCCAACCTGTTACGTATCGTCGGGTACGACACGCGTCCAATCGGTCGTTCAGTCGTTTTGAATCCAGACCAATACAGTGCCTTAACGAAACTTCTTGGGTTTGAAGCTACGATCGGCGATCCGCGAAAATTTTGGGCTGCGGCCGTTGCGAAGAATGATCCGAAAATCTATCTTCCAGGACAGGGCGGAGGCGTCTTTAAGCAGCGCTTTGAATTGTCAGAAATTCCCCGCACTCAGGCCCGCGTTTATCTAAGTAAACGGACACCGACAGGGACCTACATTGATGGCATCAAGTTGGAAGGTCGCAAACAACCGGTGGCCGATGTATCCTCAGAACAGAATTCCGTGACCGTGAACGATAAAGATCCCGCCTCTTTTGTCTGGAATTTCAAAGCCACCGAGCGGGGAGCGATCAATCGGTCCTACTTGAATGTGACGATGGATGGAAAGACTTATAAGTCTTTCTATGAAATTTATAAAGGCTTCCCGCGCGAGCTTTCTGGCCGCTTTACCGGTGTTCAGGCGTCAGGTGAATTTATTATTATGGGGGAAGTCGCTTACAATCAGTGGTTCGAAGATTTGTTCGGTTGGACCAACTACTGGTTGTCTCGTCAACGTTGGGGCTTTAGCGCAAAATACTTCCAGTCCTTCAATCAATTGAAAGTGGATGATGCGGGTAATACGGCTCCTTTGAGTGTTATGACTGTGGATTTTAAATATCGTGCAACGCCAGGGCTGTGGGGACGCGATGAAACCGTGGGTGGCATGCTGTCTTATCAAAGTGTGACGTTCGATCAATTAAAAGCACCTATGCTGGGTGTCGGAGCTTTTTGGGCGCGATCCATGCCGAAGGTTTTTGATGATCTCTTTAACCTTGTGCCACTTTTGCGTTATCCAAAATGGGTGGATATGGAGTTCATCTACTACATGAATTCCATGGACTCAAATGTGACCTTGAATTCATCGATGTCATTAAACTTTCACGGTAAGGTCTTGTGGTCAGATCGTTACTTCGGTGAAGCGGGCTTCGGGATGAAACGTTATGGTTTTACCGATTCATCTGTAAATCAGAAAGCCGAACTGAATACGTTCTATGGCACAGTCGGTTTGGGAATTAACTTTTAATCTGATCAAGAAAAGACGTGTTTAAATTAAAAAAGAACACCCAACTCGGGTGTTCTTTTTTTTTTTCAACGGCCCTTTCGGCCATCTCCTGAAGCTGTTTTAAATGCAAGGGCCCCTCAGAAATGTCACTTGTAGAAGAATTAGACAGCTGTAAAAGAATCTGGCGCGAGTTCGCCTGGAAAGCATTTTGCTTGTGATCCTAACGTCGAGAATGGAAGGGACGTTGGATGCGAATACTATTACTACTTTTTCTATTCATTATAGGTTTATTTTCTTCTCTGGTGGTTTCTGCGGAAAAAGCCTTCGCACAATCGTCGAAGAACAAGGTAAGAGTGATCGATGATTCTTTGGTTGAGAATCTGCGTTGCACGAACCTGACGGTGGACAATATCTATAAAGCCATTCGGGCTGACGCATTCACGGCCGACCGAAATATGCCCGTGACGAATTGGTCCTTCCGCAGTGGCCTGGTGCCTATCGCGGGTTGCTGGGCGCTTTCCAGCACCCAACGGATGTTTTCTTATTTAGCCCGTTATAATACTGTTGGAACCCAACCCATGAGTGCCCGAGTCCCGATGGTTTTGGACATGGTCCGCGGCCAATCGCTGGTTGCCGCGGAACCGCGCGAAACCTTAAATGCTCCTCGCTACGAAGCAAGAAAAGCTAACTTTGCCGTTTTCGCTGTCGAACGGAATACTTTGAGCGATACGAATGTTTACAACGGTCTGTGGGCGGAACTGGGTTTTGGTTACGATCAGTATTTTCATGGTGAGCGTGTTCGTCGTAATTTTAGAGACGACATTGAAACCAACCAAGCAAATCGTTTCTTTCGTTTCGGCAATATCGGGATGACTTTTAAAAGCGCGGAACGCTCTGTGAAAGCCAACTGGGAAACCATGGCGCAGCTTTTGAAAAATCTAAACGGTAAACGTCTGACGCTTATTAATTTGCGCGTTGAGCGAACGATTCAACACGTGGTGATGCTCAAGTCTTATAAGAAAAATAAAAACAATCTCTATGAATTTACCGCTTATGATTCCAATCAACCTTATAAAGATGTCACTCTTTATTTTGATGGAACCAGTGGACAGTTCTATTCTCCTGAAATCGTTCGGGGCTTTGTATACCAAAATGCTTCTCGCCCTGTAGGTGCCTTTATCGTCAGTGAGGATGAGCGAACTCCGTTGGAAAAGGCGCTGTTGACCCACTATAAGGGGCGGTGTAGATAAACCGGGCAAAACTGTAAAAAGTACTTAGGTCTTCGAACTCCTCGAGGGCCGATCTTGGGTGAGTGCTTTTATTTAGACCTTAGATGCAAAAAGAAACCACTTTACTGGCTCGTTAATTGCTAATTTTGCGGACGGTGCCAGAATACGAATTTTTTGACCCTACCCATGAAGGGGGCCTCAAATGTCTTTGAGAATTGTTATTGTCTGTGCTTTATGCCTTATGATGCTCTCTATTGCGAGTGCAGAGAGTGTGTCATTGCCGTTAAAGTCAGTCAAAAAGCCCTCTGCGGACCTGGTCAGCCGTTCTGGCAACCCTTTAGATGTGGGTCAAGCTGCGGCTTTAGCCAATCAGGGAACAGATCTAAGCGCTCTCAATCCTGCCGAAAACAAGATGTGGCAAAACCGTATTTACGATGCGGTTGAAAATGTACCTGGAGCATATCCTGCCGCCGCCCGCGGTGTTCAGTTTCTGTCTGAGGAAGCTGCTTTGCCGTTCACTTACATGGCGCGAGTGCAATCCATCGAAAGCCCGGGGCTGTTCTATCGCCTCAGCCTTAGCCGTTATTCTCACACCACCTTAATGAGAGCGGCGTTGTTAAGAAAACTCGGCTATTATGTGCCATCTCCGAAATACTACCGAAACCTTCGTGTTCAGTTCGCGAATGAAGAAGAAAAAGAAGCTTTCCTGAAGAATGCCCAAGAATCGATGATTTCGGATTTTGAAAGCCGCGGTTGGGTGACTGAAAACAACAAGACCACGCATACCTTGGTGTTCTCAGACGCGGTTCTAGAACCGGCAGTGGCCGAGTATTTTGATATTCAGTGGGGTTATGCTCCAGATCCAAACAATCCAGATCAACTGCCTACGGTCCAAAGATTTTCGCGCTACCGCGCCTATCGTGCACTGATCATTCCGTTTTCTTTGGTGGATGTACCAGAAAGTATCAACCGCTTTTCTCCCAAATTCGGTTCGGTTCTTTCCGGTCACGTGGTTTTGACTCATCCGTCCGCCGAGTCTTTTTCGGCTTGTACTTATGAAGATGCACGTTGGCTGGTCCGTCGCTTAGCGCAGCTTCGCTACCAGGATTTCCAAGATATCGTGAAAGCCGGCGCTTTCCCGCAAGAACTTGAAGAGTTGGTTTTAGCCAAACTCATGCATCGCGCCCACAATGCCTTGGAACTTTTCAATTTAAATGGCGCCGCCAACTGGTCTTTACCTCGTTTGGATATTTCAACTAAAAGCGGTCTGATTAAAGACGGCAAAGTGATGCAGGAGTTTGTTCCTGGATATCCCCAGCGTTTCGCCCACGGGGATCGTCAATCACCATTTCAAGATGGCGATTTAGAGCGCTATCTTGGCATCCGTTCTAAGACGATGGCGATCGGCACTGTGATTAACTATCTGAATGACAAGTTAGACCTATTAAAGGTGAGTGATCTTTACGCCAATCGCCGCGAAGAAATCACCAATCGTATTATGGAGCATATCCGCACCAAACCACGTGAGCCTTTGTATCAACAGGTCGAAGCCTGGGGTGGCCCAGTGGGTGGATTCAATTTGGCGGCCACTCGCCACGTTTCTACGGGAACCTATTATGGCAGTTCGGCGGCTATTCAGCTTGTCGACAATATGAGTGTGGCGGGACGTTTGGGTTACTTCATGACCTTGGATGGTGTTCCAGATGTTATGCCTTTTGCCGGCGCAAACGTTCTTGTAATGCGTGATTACACGCACGTCCGTCCTCTTCTCTCTATCACGGAAGGGACAAAGGTTCCTTGGAAGAATATCCTTCTACCTAGTTACATGAGTTCTCTATCGAAAGTGTTAACGGAAAAAGATTTGATTACTTCTGAAGACGGTAAGAAACAGCAGCCCCTGGATGCCTTTTTGGCTGAACTTCGCGAAGGAGAAGTGTTTACGATCACGGACTCGGTAGCTCTGTCCGCGTATGCGCAATTGACCTCTTCACTGGATGTTTTAATGGGGATCACGCCGTTGAGCTTTATCAACTCGGTCTCTGTCGGTGCGGATGGTTCGCGGGCGATTCTTCGTCAGACAAGCTTCATGCGAACCAAAGAAGGTATTCAGGTTTACGTTCGCAATCAAAAAGCCAGTGCTCTGGGAATGAGTCTGGATGTGAACTACTTCATCAATTTGATGCGTATCCGTGCTAGCACAACGTGGACGGACTTGAATACGGATGCCTTTGTTATCGATTACAATCCGGAATATGCGGAACTTTTAGATACGGAAAATGCGGATTCTAAATTCGTCAAAGACTTTTTGGCAACCCGTGATAACTTGAAACCGGCTTTGCGTGCGCTGTTCAAAAGCAATGATCCTGAACTTCTTTACGCAAACTTTGCCCATAAAAAGTTCGAGATTGATCATCAGTTAAAAACAAAGGAAATGCGCACCAAAGTTCTGGCCATCCGCATGAACTCATTCACGGAAGATCATCTTTTGAAGATCCGTTATCCTCGCTCTTCCGAAGCTCCGGATTTAAATCCTAAAGATTCAGAAGTGACTCTGTTTGCAAATAAGCGGGGAGAATTGAAGGGACGCGATCTGTTAGGTTTTGCGACGGATTGGATCAAAGGAATTCTTGGTAAGTGGAAACCGGATAACAGAATTGATTTGGCCGAGTCCAACGACCCGAATCCCGCTAATACTCCTTTTGGTAAAGCTTATTGGCGAACAGTGACGACAGAGTCCGATTTGACTGTGAACGGAACGCAATATCCCTCGGTAGCGGTGATTCAACATGTTTGGGGTGGCTGGCATCTCAACCGCAAAAAGTTCTTCAAGCTCTTGGATGAAGTTCAGCAGGAGCTCAATGGAGCGCCTTTGATGTCGTACCGTCTGATTGAACCCGAAGCCTTTTCAACCGTCACGGCTGTTGATTTCTATCGCATTACGGCGAATCTTTCGATCTTGCCTGGTGGTTTGGAGAAGGTGCGTGATTTGATTCTGCAACCGGACGCCGATGGGAAACCAGTGAAAAGATCCAAGTTCTTAAGCGGCCTTTTCCAAAAATTGAGCGAAAAAATGGGGCGTAAAGCGCGCGCCAACGACAAGGAAATGTTTGATGATATGTTGAAAGTTCTGGGTAACGGGAATTTCAACGCCGGTAAAGATCGGTATATGCGGGCTTGTACCGAGTACCATGAAGACCGCAATGGCAATCGCGAAAACAACATGCCGCCAACGTCGGCGTGGGTGAATGGCACAAGTTACGACTGTATGATTCCTTGGATGGAAAAGCTTTTGAAGGCATCCGCGAATTATCCCAAGGACAAAAAGTCTCAGACACAGTGGATGACCAATGTGCTGTATGTCTTAGAAGAGGAAATTCCACTTCCGCAACTTTTGAAATTCTTGGGCGAAGATAACTATGTCTTCTTTGTGCGTATCAATGGTTTCCGAAGTGGTGACGAAGACGGGGACCTTGAGTACTTCTCAAACACTTTGGGTGATCCTAAAAAGAACATTGATTACGCCAGCGGTTTGATTGCTATGTTTGCGAACAAGACCCGTATTTCTCCAATTGAGTTAGAACGTTCACAAGGAAGTTTCCGATGAGAAACGCATTATTTATTCTGCTGACTTTAGGAACTGTCTCCGCTTTGGCGGCGGACCCCTTTGCAGGCTTTCAATGGGGTGTGAATAATCAAGGGCAGCCTCAAACGGTCGACTTGGATCCGTTGCATACCTATAAGGTTCCGGCACGCGCGCGCGAAGATGTGCGTTTACCCGCACCTCAGAAAGCCAAGAAGAAGGTGATCGTCGCGGTTTTGGATACGGGCATTCAGAAGAATCATCCGGATTTGAAGAATGTGATTCACCGTAATGAAAGTGAATGTCGGGCTTTAGCGAAGTTCAACGCCTGTTTGGAAGAGAAAGATCGCAAGGAGTGTGAAGCTCAATGGATGGATCTGAAAAACCCCGAAGTGGACCTGGATAAAAATGGTTATCCTTTGGATTGCCAGGGCTGGAGTCTTTTAGGAAGTGTCAATCCCACGACAAAAATCATGGGTCGTCCTGACTTCGGTGACGATCAAGGACATGGGACGCACGTGGCGGGGATCATTGCGGCGGAAGTAGACAATAACATCGGCGTTCGCGGCTTGAGCGAGAATGTTGAAATTTTACCCGTGCAGGTGATCGGTGTACAACCCAGTGAGCCGATCAAGCCACTTTCGATCTATGATTCACCTTCTGAAGAGGGTCGCGAGACGGTCAAGAAAAGTTTGGGTGACATTGTCGCTCGGGGTGTGATCTATGCGATGCATTCAGGTGCGCAAGTGATCAACTTCTCTATGGGGTGGCCACAGACTTCGGATTCAGAGTTCATGCGCAAGGTGATTGAAGAAGCGCAAGCACGCGGAATCATCATTGTCGCTGCAGCAGGAAATGACTCTACTCGCGCTCTTCTGCGCCCTTGTGCATATCCCAACGTAATCTGTGTCGGCGCGTCCAGTCCTGATGGGGCGATGGCACACTTTTCAAATTACGGAAGCGGCGTGGATATCGTAGCTCCGGGCTTGAACATCTTAAGTACTTACCCTGAAAGTCGTCGTCCTGTACGCTTCCGCTCGACCTTAGGTTACGAGTATTTGTCGGGCACTTCCCAAGCATCGCCTTATGTAGCGGCAGCGGTCGCTGAATTGTTGGCGCGGGGAGTCCCTGCCAACGAGGTGTATGCTCGTTTGGTTTTAGGCTCTCGTCCTTTGCTTTCTAACTTGTCCTTGGTGTCAGGTGGATCGCACGAGCAGGGCCGGCCTCTTTCTCCGGAAAAGGAAGTCTACAAAAAGTATTCCGTAGGCGGGAACATGGATGTGGAACAGGCCTTGAAAGTTCCTGCGCAGCCTTTGATCACGATTGCCAATAAAGAAAAAGCTGAAATCGTGTGGGATCGACAAAGCAAAGACCTGCACTTTGAGATTTCTTTCGTCAACAAATGGGCGCCTGTTGATATTTCTCAGGTCCGTATGACCGCGAACTTTCTTAAGCCTCATCCCGAAGCCGCTCGTCCTTGGGTGACAGCGGTGAAAGAGGTGGCTCCGTACGCGTCTCTTTGGCAAATGGGTGAGGTTCGTAAATACGTCGTCTCGATGACTATTGTGGATCATGCAGATCCTTCGCAGTCTCGTATTCCCAGCGAGTTGGATTTGACAGTGGATGTTGCGGTCAACGGCCAAGAGACCCGTCGCTATGTTTTGGAAAGCGAAGTCACGGTGGAAGTGAACGCCAATCTGGCGGGCAGCGATATTCAAACTTTCCCGATAGTGGGGATGCCGAAAGGGCGATTCTCTTTCATTCCTTTAGATCAGAACTTGGATGCGAATACGAATCAACGTGACTATCTAGCGTTGATCGAAAACAAAAACACCTGGCAGCTCTATTTGGTGGCTGACGCTGGAAACGGCACTTACAAAGCTTCCAGTGGCACGAAGATTCAGATTGAAGGCAATAGTGAAAATCTGATGGACAAAGTGACCGCGCGCATGGACATGGATGGCGATGGTCACAGCGAGTATGTGTTGGGAGTTCTTGAGGATAAATCCGAAGAAGAGGACTCTAAAGGTTCGCCGACGTCGTTCTTTGTATTCAACTCATCGCTGAAGCTTGTCGACAGCTTTAAATATGACGGCGTTATGGCAGCAATGCCCGTCGATGCATCACAGATTTATTGGCAAACCATTGGTGGAACGAAGCGTCCTACTTGGTTGGGCGGCGGTAAAGATCCGGATCGTAAAAGGGATCTGAAAGACTATTGGGAAAATCCTGACAACCGCGAGCAATCTAAGTTACGTCTGTATTTCTTGAATGAAAAAAATCAGCTTAAGGCGTTGCGTGACTACGAAGACTATCAAATCGTCGACATTATTCAGCCGCGCCAGGACCAGATTGAAGCGGGACGTATTGCCATTCTTTTAGCGAAGAATCAGGGTTCTGAAGCCAAGCCGTCCTATCTGTATGACTTTGCCACGGCGGAAGTGGTTAATGGTCAAATCGAGAACTTTATGGAATTGGATCTTTTCCATGATGCGAATGTTTACCGAAACATTTTGGATACTCGCGTGGATAAGATTCAAAACCTTGACTACAACAAAGATGAGTTCGCTGGCAGCTTCTGGTTCGGCGAAGGCCTTAGCCGCAAGCAGCGCCTGACTTTGTTTGATAATAAGAACTACGACCTTCTGGATCGTCAGTTGGGGGCACAGCGGTCCCAATTTGACTCCGCTTTAAGGGTCCGCGCCGTGTTCGCTGGGCAGCAGCGCAAGGGGGCCTTTGTTCTTACAAATTCTGAAATTCAGTACCATGACCTCATTTCCGGCGAGGTTTGGAGTAAGAGTTTAGACCGTTATACCTTCTTCCCAGACAACCTCTTTGTCAGTCTGTACATCCCCTTAACTTTGCGTGATACGCGCAATGCATCAACCAAGGTTCCAGGGATCTTTACAACGGAAAGCGCCGGCCTCAGCCGTGGTGTCAAAATGTTGGTACCGGTTTTTGCAAAGGATGGATCTGCGATCGAACTGGTGTCACCGGCGCGCTTAAGATTTAAGTCTTCGGGATGCCGTTCGATGGAGACACCTGTCTTCGATGGTGCGAAAGGGGCTCACTCTTTCGACTACTACTGCGGGGACAAGTTACTCAGAGTTAATTTGACGTATTAGGTTTTAAACAACACACATAGAAACGAATTGAAAACACATAGGAGGAACCACAAATGAAAAATGTATTGCGCACTCTTCTTGCGTCAGTAGTAGCGACTAGCTTTGCAGCCTGCGGTGGCGGCGGCGGTGGTGGTGGCGGCACTGGCGGCGGTGGCGGCACACTTTACTACCCATATGAGACTGTATACGGCGATGTTTGTACGACTCAAGAAGCAACTCCAGGTTGTACATTCTTGCGCGCTGACGGAACTCGTATCACGGTGACTGAGGACCCAGACTACAACAACTACGGTTATGGCTCTGATGATCTTTGGTATGTTAAATTTGACTCTTCTGGACGAGCTGCCGTTTACAACGATCTTGGTTACTTCCAGTACTACGCTGACGTGTCAGAATTTGCTGGTTACGTGGGTGGAACTTCTATCGGTGTAGGAACAACAGGCTTCTTCTGGGAAGATATCCGCAATGGTACTTACTGGTTGGGTAAAAACGGCGTTCTTTACAATGCCAACTCAGGTGAGTCTAACTACGGTCAAGCAATCAACGATAAAACATCCTCGTCTGCTTCAGACACAAACTTCGCGGCTTTGAACTCTGACGCGAACAAACAGCTTGTTAAAAAAGCTTCTGAGAAGTTGATGAAAGAATACGGCTTCAAACAAGATAAAGCGGTGGCAGTTGCTTCAGCATTGAATTCTTGGGCGGTAGCTGCGGCTGAGCGTGGTACAACTTCAGAAAAAGATATGGACAAAACATTCAAAGCTGTATTCGGTGTTCAGTTCTCTGACGCTTTGGCAGCGGCGAAAGATTTGGCTTTGGGTGATTCTGCAGGAATGCAAGACATCACGAACAGATCTGCTTCTGAACTTGGTTTGAAACCTCACCAAGCGCAAAAGTTCATGAAGGGCATGTACAAAAAAGCTCTTGCTAACTGGGGTTACGACGTTGAATCTTTCAACTGGTAATTTCTAAGTTGCATTCATAAAAATGCCAAAGACCCACGCTAAAACGTGGGTCTTTTTTTATGCCACCTTCTTCAAGGGAAACAACGCAGTAAGGCTTTTTAAGCAATCGGGATCCAGCAGACTCTGTTTGGTTTCCCGCAAACGGGACACGGCAGAGCTTCCGTCCAAAGGGGCCTCATTGTCAGGATTTTTTAGCGTCAGGCAGCAAAACGCATCCGCCGTCGAGATGATTCGTGTCAGGGGATGAATTTTCCTTTTATCAATACGTCGGGGATACCCCGTTCCCATTAAATCCTCATGATGTTCGTAAGTCATGTGAATCACGTCCGTCGGGATGCCTTTAATGGACTCCAGAATTTCTTTGCCCCGTGCCGGGTGGGATTCGATCAACATGCGTTCTTCTTTTGTCAGCTTGAAGCGACTTTTTTGCAAGACGTCTTGAGGAAGCTCTTTAAAGCCGATGTTGTGAAACAGACCTGCCATGGCGAGTTTAAAAAGAGTTTGTGGGGAATTGATGGACATTTTTTTTGCGATCATCACGGCATACATACTGACACCCAAGCTGTGAGAGTAAAGATAATCATTGTGATCGTTCAGTTGTTCCAGAATTGTCATGGCGTCATCTGAATCCGTGATGACGGATACACTTGAGGTTAAAAAATCTTTGGCATTGTTAAAAAGAGCCTTGTCCGTCCCCTGAACGAAGGCTTGTTGCACAATCAATCCGCCGGTGTATTTCACAAAGCGTAATTTTTTGGAATCTTGAACACTGTCAGTGGCATTGACGACTTTAGAAAGGTTCACTGTGAAACCGACAATGCTCGCAAAGTCCGCCTGTTTTACGTAAAGAAAGTGCACGCCTTTTTCTTTAAAGACGCGCAGTTTTTCTTCCGCGATCTTGCCTCCATGATGAGCGATTTTAATATATTTATCTGCGGCTACCTTCACAAAAATGCCGTACTGAGTGTTTTTTTCGCTCAGAAAGTCTTCAACGGGTAGTGAACAAAAGTCGGCGTCTTTTCCATCATCGATTTTCCACGGCGAGGTGCCGCTTAAGAGGCGATTGAGCTTTGTTAGAAGCTCGGCCGATTTGAAAGGTTTCGGGATGAAGTCTTTGGCACCCAGGTCGTGAGCTCGCTTTGTCTCCAGAACCTCGGAAAATCCTGTCATAAGAATTACGGGAATTGAGGGCTTATGGAGTTGCACCCATTCCAATAATTCGATGCCGGTCATCTTGGGCATTTTTATATCCGTAAGAATAATGTCGGGATCTAAATTTTCAGAAAGAAGGTTGCGGGCATGAAGTCCGTTTTCTGCTTCGTGCACCTCGAAAGATTTGTTCAAAAAGTCTTTCACGGCCGACCGAAAGAAGTCATCATCCTCAACCAAAAGAATCTTTTTCATATAACACCTTCTAAAGAAAGGTCTTCGACCCGCAGTCCCTGTCTTTTGGGGATCTCTATCACAAAGCTCGTGTTCACATGTCCCGGATCAATAAAAAGGCGCCCGTTATGCCCCCTGGCGATCCCCATGGAAACGCTCAATCCAATACCTGTGCCCTTGCCTACGTCCTTCGTGGTAAAAAACGGCTGAAATATTTTTTCCAAAAGCAAAGGGTCTATTCCTGGACCGGAATCGGTCACCCGCATTTGTACAAAGTCTGGAGTATGTGAGACATTGAGCTCGATCCATTTTTGCTCTAGCTTGCTGACGGCGTCCAAAGCATTTCCCATTAGATTCAAAAGAACTTGAGTAATTTCCACCGGCCGACATTCAATAGTGATTGTTTCCGCGGGAATTTCCCAGCGCAGATCGACCCCATCGACATTGAAACGGTCGCCACAAAGAATCATGGCATCCTCAATCGCTTCCTGAACGGAATACGTCTGAAATGGATCTGCCTCTCCAGAACGGGAAAAGGTCTTCAGACCCTTGATGATTTTTGAAATGCGGTCGATGGTCATGTCGGATTTGTGAAGATAGTTGATGACAGTGGTTGAGTCGGATTTGTTATGGTCGAGTTCATAAATCGCCTCTGATAAAAACATTTTAATTGCCGCCAAGGGTGTGTTGATTTCATGAGCCATGCCGGCAACCATTTCACCAAGAGCGGACATTTTCGCGGATTGCAGAGCTAGGCCTTTTTGCTCCTGAAGTTCCCGAGTTTTGCTTTCTAGAGCAGCAATGTTTTTTCTGACGTGGCCCTGGACTTCAAAATAGAGAAGGCATAAGGCCAAAGAAATAAATGAGCAGATGATCATTAAGATACAAAGAGCGTCAAAAATGTAGTCGATCAGAGCCTCTCTCACAAAAAGACTTTGAATCAGTAACGCCGAAACTATCAGCGCGATAATAATAAGAATCGCTGTGGGATGGGGTTTCATGGGAACCTCTGGCCTGTCTTTTCGGCCGTTCAAGGTAGTACTGAATTCTATTTCTGAATTCTCATGTGAATGTAATCTTGTTGTGAGTTTATTCCATATACTTTATTGGAATAAGGCCGATAGGAATACGTAGGACTTTTACCTTTTTGAAAGTGAATCATAAATGCTGCCACCTAAAGATGATCCTCGCTGGCGAAGTCTTGTCGTTAATCAAAACGAACTCCCCTTGCAGGCGTTGGCCAGCAAAATGATCCTGACGCGTGTCAGACGACTGGTCGCGGGAGATCCTTCATCCGAGAGGATTGGCGAAGCTGTTACTATTGCGTATGATTTTTTTAAGAAGAACGAACATGCAGTTTCTGATGACATTAAATGTATCTTTGGGAAAGGGAGCTAACTTGAAAACACTTTTTAATGTTGATGAAGTTGCTCAGATGATTCGGTCCGGAAGAAGACTGTTACTTGCGGGGAACGACTTACTTCTAAGTCAGCTCCCTCGTGGCGCCTGGATCGGGGGCACCATTCCCTATTTTATGTCAGAGTGGGGCGGCATCGAGACCAACCAGCTTATTCAGGTGGTCGAGCTTCCTGACTTCGTGATCAGCAGTAAGGCGATTTGTTATGACACTTCAGATCTTAAGAATATTCCACAGGACTATGAGGAAAATGGTGCATCTTTTATCATTATTCCTGCCTTTTCCGAGGTTCACAAAGCATTTGCCAAAGAGTGTGTTAACTTTCCGGGACTGTTCGACAGACCATTATTGGGTTGGGTCAGTGGCTTTCACTTGCTTGGCGAAACTCCCAAGCAGGCCAAGGTCTACGATGGCTTCAGTGGCACCTCCTATTCTGATCGAGCTATTGTTTTGCATCTTGCACTTCGCAGCAATAAGTTCGGCAAGGTCAATATTCTGAATCTCTTCAAGCAAGGAGAGGGTGACTCGATTCGTTTTAAAAGCACAGGCTTTGAAGTGGGGGAGTGTAGTATTAATGGGCAGCCCAGAAATTTTTGTGACTATCTGAAAGAGAAAAATATCGATACTCAGCTTCCCATGGTGGCGAATTATTCCGGGGCTATGATCAACGTCAGTATTATGGCGCTGAACGAAGAAGCTAAAACCGTGCAGCTTTATGCGCCGGTTTTTTCTGATGTAGAATATAAATTCGCAGATCCAGTGAATAACTATGAAGCTGAGTTCGAAAAAGTTCTGAAGGAAATGGGTTTACAAAACCCGACTTTTTCATGCAACTGTATCCTAAACTTCTTATACGCAAATCTTAAAGGAAAGAAGACCGGTGACATCGTAGGCCCGATGACGTTTGGTGAAATCGCTTATATGCTTTTGAACCAAACGATGGTCTACGTCACCTTTGAAGATCGCGCTGCTTAAAAAAGTTTTCGTTCACGCAAGGCACTTTGCGTTCCCAAGGGGCCTGCAATGGGCAGAGCCTCCTGCAGACGTTGCCAGGTATTTCTGGTTGCAGGCAGTTCGGAATCTAAAAAGCGAAAGGCGCTGGTTGCGCAGTTATTCGAAAACAAAGCGTACACGCTTTGCAGGCGTTGTTGATCACTTTCTTGGATTCCTTTTAAAAGTATTTTCCCCACCTTTCCCGCTGGCACGATCAAAGGCAGAAAGGTCGAGGGATGTTTGTATTCCGCCACCCAACGGGTAAATTCCTCACCGGTGACCAGTCGATGCACCAAAAGAAAATTCCCCAGATAGGCTTCCAGCAATGTGTATTTGTGATCTTTGGGCGGCACGCCTTCAGAGGAGAGGACCAGAGTTCGCACCAACACCGGCGGTCTCTCGGTATCTGTTTGGTGGACCAGTCGCAAGGCGGGTGCTTTGCCATGAAGTGTAAAACGTAAAACCACATGGGAAATGCCCGGCAGAAAATTTTCAAAGCCCATTTCTATTTTTTCGAAGTCCTGCAGATTCAGGGTGGTTTTATAATAGCTGCCAAAATGAAGGATGTTGGCTACAGTCAATTCTTTTTGGTTTTCTAAAATGCGGGCTGGACGGAAGCGACAAGAGTCGATGCACTGGCCTTGAAACTTTCCGCTTTTAAAACTTTGCGGTTCTTCCAGTGAATCCTGTGCGCTGGTGGTGCAAGAGCAAGAACTGTTGGGCAGTGTTAGTCCCAAGTTTTGAGCTTGAACTGGTGTCGAGAGAAGAATCCAGGACATTCCAAGGGCCATGATGAATGGCTTCATACAGTTTCCTTTTTTAGCTTCAAATACTAAAAAAAAAGGGGCTCTTCAAGAGCCCCTCTGCAGAAGTATGTCAGGATTTTGTTAAAAATAGGCAATAATCCCGGCGGTGAAAGACAGGCCGGTTATGGTCGCATCACCACCGACGCCGCCGGAAACTTTTTGATAAATGTAGCCGCCATCAAGACGGAAACCCACGCCCGTTCCAGTGGGGAACCATTTTGCAAAAGGTCCTACGAAGAAATCCATCACATCAATTTTTGATCCGGTTCCGCTGTCTCGCTGGCCCATGGTAGCAAAGCCCCCCAAACCGTAAACGAATGCTTCGCCGGGGGTGTTGGCAATCATATTATAGTCGCCGAAGCCTCCGAATTTGTAAGTCGTCGTCGTCACACTGCCGATAGCCGTTGAGGAATAGCTGATCAAGGGTCCCACTTCATAGGTCCCGAAGTTCCAGCCAAATTTCCCCAAAAGGTTGATGTCGGTTTCATTCTCGGCGCCGGCCGTATCCGCCTTGGTGTTTTCAAAATTAAAACTCAAGCCTACTAAGTATTTGCGGGACGTGGACACGGCCGAAGATTCGCCGAATTCATCGGGCGCCAACTCATAGACGTTTCCAGGTTGTAAAGCGCCGCCGGAAAACTCGATCACGGCTTGGTTGCCTTTCACTTTGCGCACTTTGATTTTCTGCGCAAACGAGGCGGAAGAAAAAGTCATTATCGCCAAGACAAGAAGCCACTTTTTCATAGGAACCTTTCAGGAATTAAAACTGTTTCAAGATGAATCACTTTCATTGAAAAGTCTTTCAATCACGCAACAAACTGTCAACCTCAAGTTGGACCAGGGTGAGACGTGGAAATTTCTTTTATTTAAGTTTTACCTCCCAGAATCCGAAAAATAGGAGGTCAGGGGAGAAGGGAGCCGTATGTCGTCTTCATGGGGAGACATTCCGGCGTGGGCTTACGAGTCGGCGCAGGCACTCATGCAATCATTGAAAGCCGTTGATCCGGCGACGTATGCGCACTGCTGTCGAGTCGGTGAGATGTCGCGTAAGTTGGCGCGCGATGCGGGTCTTAACGAATATCAGCAAAAGCTTGCCGAGTTCGCGGGTCTTTTTCACGACATTGGTAAAATCGGTGTTCCTCAAAGCATTATTGCGAAGCCGGGAAAGCTGGATGATCAAGAGCATTTGGTGATGCAAAGTCATCCGGTCTTAAGCGAAGAAATTATCAAGCCCCTTTCTCGACATACCTTCTTTTCAGAAATTCTGCCGGCGATTCGTGGCCATCACGAGCGGGTGGATGGTACCGGTTACCCCGATAAAAAGCGCGGTGACGAGGTGCCACTTTTAGCAAGGATCATTCTTGTTGTAGATACCTACGACGCGATGTCTGAAACGCGCGCCTATCGTAAAGGACTTCCTTTGGAAGTGGTGTATGCAGAGCTAAAACGATGTTCGGGAACTCAATTTGATCCCCAGTTGGTGCAGACTTTCCTGCAGGCCCACAAGCATTGGGGCCAGCAAGAATCGGACAGAGAAACTTTCGAAAAACTGATCCGCGGGGCCGCTTAGTTAAGTGGCCTTATTCGTACTTTCAAAAATCTTGTCAGCAGACTTCGCGACAAATCCTTGATACAACTTGCCATCAGCCAAAGGATAACGTTTGGCAAATTCATAATAACAACCGGGAATGTTGTGCATACTGCCATCGTCAAATTTGACGGGAATTTCTGACGCCATGGTCGAGCTTTGCTCAAGGTAATCCGCAGGTGTGCCTTTCACCTCGCCGCCGGATTTGTTCAGAGTGTAGCCTTGGCTTTTTATAAAATCGTTCAGGGCCAAAATATCCGGAAACTTTTTAAGCTTATTGATATTCACGGTGAAATGGTTGGGGCGGAAACCATACGCGGCCACCCAGGAAGCATATTCACTTTCTTTGGCCAACTGAGCGTACAATTCATAACTGACTTTCCAAGGACGACCACACATCGGAAAAGTTTCACTCTGGATTAAAGAATCAGGTAATTGCTCGACCAATTTGTTGACGGTTTCGCGAATGAATGGAGACACTTTTTCAAGCTCTAGTTCACTGATGAAGATTTTTGGCATGTCTTCATTGGGGTGTTGGTAATGTTTCGCAAAAAGCTTCTTTTCAACAAAAGTGTAATCCCCTTTTTCAACATAGCCGAATTTTTTGAAGTGTTGAGCCAGGGATTCAATTCCCAAACGCGGATGATTGAATGTTCGCAAAGCGATGTGGTCGTTCAGTACAGTTTCACCTTCTGCAGCCAAGATGTCATGAATGCGTTTTGCGGCAGGGTTGAGTTCGCAATAGTCGATCCACATTTTTTGAAGCAGAGTTTCTAGACTCATCATAACTTGTTCTCCTGATAAACGAAGGTTACTCTTCTTAGAATCGAGGTGCAATGACCCTTCAATGGCTTTAAGCGTTATGCGTTGGAGAGCGCACACGATTAGCCAACAATAGGAGCCTATGAACACTCTTCCTGAAATTCAACAAATTGAAAAGCGAATCCAGGATTTGGGAACCTCGGTGCGATCGGAAATACTGGCATATAGCGAAGCCGATAATGTGCGGTTTCCGATCTATAAAATTTCTTTCGGTAGCAACCATCCGCAGGCGCCCGTCTTAGGTTTTGTGGGAGGCGTGCATGGGCTTGAGCGCATCGGTGCGCAAGTCTGTGTGGCCTTGATGAATTCTTTGGCCGAATTGGTGACCTGGGATAAAACAGTGCAGACCACGCTGCAAAACATTCGCGTCTTTTTCATTCCGACGGTGAATCCCGTAGGCATCTATCGCAAAACAAGGTCCAATCCCCACGGCGTCGATTTGATGCGCAATGCTCCCGTCGAGGGCGACAATCCAGCGCGCTGGGTGGGTGGGCATCGTTTGAGTGCAAAACTACCCTGGTATCGGGGGCCTGTCGATCAGCCGATGGAGATCGAGGCACAGGCTTTGGTGCAAGCCGTGCAGAACGAGATCAAAGACAGTCCGTTGGCGGTGACTTTGGACCTGCACTCGGGTTTTGGTTTTCAGGATAGGCTGTGGTTTCCTTATGCTAAAACCATAAAACCTTTCCCAGATCTTCCTTTAGCTTATTCTTTGAAGGATCTGCTGGAGCGGACCTATCCGCATCACTTTTATCGCGTGGAACCGCAAGCGCAAAGTTACACCACCCACGGCGATCTGTGGGATTATATTTACGACGAGCATTTGAAAGTCGCGTCACCTGAGCAGAAATATCTGCCGCTGTGTCTGGAGATGGGGTCGTGGATGTGGGTTAAAAAGAATCCATGGCAAATTTTTCGTTCAGACGGTCCCTTCAATCCTTTGAAAGGGCATCGCCATCGCCGCACGCTCCGTCGCCACAACACTTTGATGGAATTTTTAATTCGGGCTGTCGCGTCCCCGCAGGCTTGGGCGCAGATGAATGGCGAATGGGAAAAAGAGTGCGCGCAGAAAGCGCAGGAGCTTTGGTATGGCACAAAATAGAAATTGGATCTTATTGCGGGGCTTGGCTCGCGGAGTGGGACATTGGGGTTCGTTTGTTGAAAAAATGCGGACCAGATTTCCCAATGACAACATCGAACTGCTCGATTTGCCAGGCAATGGAACTCGTCACAAAGAAAAAAGCCCTCTCAAGATTGCGGACTACGTGAAAGATTTGCGGGCGCACTCGCAATTTGTGAAAAACGGAGAGACTTTTAATATTCTTTCTGTTTCGTTGGGGGCGATGATCACCGTCGAATGGATGCGTGAATTTCCTCACGAAGTAAAAAAATCTTATCTTTTTTGTACAAGTTCTTCGGCGCATTCTCCATTCTATCATCGTTTTTATCCGATGAATTTCCTGCGCGCGTCCCGGCTTTTGACAGCGACGGGTGATGAAGCTCTTTGGGAAAAGACGATTTTAGAGATGGTGACCAACAGTCACGAACGCCGCGAAGCTGAGATTCTGTCGCTGATGGCATTTACCAAAAACAATCCCATGAGTATGGAAAATGTCTTTCGCCAACTGGTCGCGGCTTCAAAATATCAGTTCCCTAAAGAAGTTCCTGGCGAGGTGTCTCTTTTTGGCAGCCACGGCGACCGCTTGGTGTCGCCACAATGCACTTTACGAATCGGTGAAACGTGGGGACTAAAACCCACAATGCACCCTTGGGCCGGCCACGACATCCCAATTGACGACCCGCATTGGGTGCTAGAACACTTACTCTAAAGGCGCGCGAACCTGACATTTTTTTAGGGGTAAGAATTTCAAGAAGAGTGACGTTTTTTTACCCTGATAGCGAACGTATTCGAGAAGAGACCCTTTAACACTGGGCTCCGTTGACTCTGGAGCCCTTTTCTTATTCTCTATGAGCTGGACTAAAAGCCAGAGGCGGACGTGAGGGTAAGAACCTACTTTGCTGCGGCGCTAACGAGCGTTGTAGTAAACACACATGCGAAAACTCAGACCCTGAACTTGAAGAATCTTCAAGCAGAAGGGGTCAGCTCTATTGAAGAGCCCAAGCGTTCTACGCCCGCACAGGTTTATGGTCAGATCCGGATGGAGGGAATGCAGTATTTGACTCCCATTCCTGAGACTCCGAATCTGACCTACAGCCAACTTCTCTCTGCGCGACTTTCTGCTTTGAAGGAAACTTCTTGGGTGGACATGGTCGCGGACGTTTCTGGCGGCACCTTCTTCAGTCGCGGACAGTCTCACTTTGTGGTGCATGAAGCTTATTTGGTCAATCATGGCAACACTCCCTTGAAAATCTATACAGGTCGCAAAAAGAATGGCTGGAGCGAGATGGATCGTCGCTGGCAATTGGGGCTTTGGCAGCCTAAGTTCGCCTTCGACACGCTTCGCCCGGATGAGCAAGGTCTGACGGGTGTATTTGCCGATTACAATATGCGTGGCTGGGAGGTCGTTGCATTTGCGACCCCGGTGTTTATTCCCAGCATGGGCCCTGATATTCGTGAAGAGGGTGGCGGTCTTGTTGCCGACAGTCGCTGGTATCGCGCTCCTTCCCGGGATTTTGCATTAAACAACCGTGTGAACCAGATTGTCTACGAGCTCGACATTCCCGAAACGGCGAAGCTGGTTGGTAACGGCGCTGTGGCGATGATGGGACGACTGGGAAATAAAGAGCGGGGCGCCTGGGTGGTTGCCAGTGCCGGTCATCTTCCGGTCAATGATCTGATCTTAAAACGCAAAATCCAGATGGATGCCTCTGAAGGCGGCGTGGATGTGACGGTGTCTCCGGATCTGACGTATCATGATGTCTATTCCGTCGATGTGGGATATGCCTTTGAAAATGTAAAGACCTCTGTGTCGTATCTTCAAGATGAACCCATGGAAAAACATCCGGATGTGGACTGGGCGATTCAAAAACTTCTGCCTTTAAAAGCCTATTCTGCAGCGGTGGATTTTTCTTTAAACAACATTTGGACACGAACTTTGGCCTTCCAATTGGAGTACTTAAAAGTCGACGGCGGGGGCATCGTCGATATTCGTAATGATGGTCAGCCGGATGACTTTACTCTTTTTGATTCCCGCTTGAAGTTCACCAATGCCTTGTCTTTCCGGGTCGAAGGGCAGCTAGCGTCTATTTTCCGTCGACCTTTTGTTACGCGTTTTAAATATCTTTACGACTACGATCAACGGGGCTCGTTGTTAAATACAGAGTTCCTTTATTATCCCAACCAAAAGTGGGCAGTCGTTCTTGGCGGAGACGTCTTGGGTGTGCAGGATGAAAACCATAATCCTTCTAGCTTCCTGAACCAATACCGCGCCAATGACCGGGTCTACGGGGGCATGACTTATGTTTTCTAAAAAAATATTCTCTTATATCACCGTTGCCATGTTGGCAGCCGGAGCCCTGGCGGGCTGTGATTCCAAGGTGGGTGAAGCGCCTCCGCCCCCGGAAAGTCACGAATTGGGAGGAACGAAATGTCTGACCGAGGTGAAGCCGGTCGTAAAACATTTTATCGAAGGAACGGCAAGCAAAGCGGAAGTGTCATCGGGGTGGGATTGCGCGGAAACGGCCATTCAAACCTTTAAGCGTTATGTGCGAGGCAATGTTTCAGATCGTTATACCTCTCAAGAACTGGCGACGTTTTTAGAAAATAACTTCCTCGACGCTGCAAAAAAAGAAACCATCCCTGTCGGCCTGCAAGTGGAAGTGATGAAGCTGAAGCAGATCTTCGTGGGCGGAAGTGCCGAATACATCACGCGCGGCGAGATCGACAAGATCATTCGCCTGTTCGGAAGTTTCCGCGAGATGACGATGAACCTGACGCCCTACATGCGGGTTCTTTCCTTGAACTGGACGGTGTCTGAAGCAAACAATATTCAGACGGACGTGCGCTTCTTCGAAGAGGCCAACAAGGAAATTCAGAATGCGGCGCGAACTTTGGCTTCGCTGATTGAATCCAACGGACGCAGTTACAAGTTGGCGGACTTTGTTGTTTTGATGGAACAAATGAGCGTGTTCTTCAATGAGAAGTGGGATTTTCCCAAAACCATCGCGAAGTACATGCCGGTCGTTTTGAAGGTTAAAAAGGCGTTGGCTGGCGGCGACGAAAATTACGTGGCCCCCAGTGAATGGCGTCGTTTTGCCTTGCTGGGAGCCCGCGGTTATATCCAGTATCTGCGCTATTATTATTTTATCAAAGGGGTGCCTGAAACCGGGACGGGATATCGTCTTTCTTATCTGTCCAGAACCGTCGAGGACGTTCTCTCGGTCTTCCAGGATCTGGTGGCAGAAAAACCCGAAGGTGTTGTTTCCCGTGACGAGGTCAATGATCTTTTGAAGACCCTGCAGGTGGTATGGCCTGAGTTTAAAGTTTCCAACAATCTCGTTTTTGAAGCGATGAAGCTGAAACAATTGTTCTTCGGTGGCAGTGTTGATTCCTTCTCGACGACGGATTTTGAAACGGCTCGTTTGAAGGTCAGTCGAATTAAAATTCTGATTGAGCGTTTCTTGCCCTACTACTCCATTTACGGTCGTGAATGGGAACCGGAACTTTACGAAAATGAAGAGGCGCAAAAACTCTTCATGGAGTCCCAGTTTGTCCTGGAGGCCACGGTTCGCGAGGCCGGAGTCCTGTTTGAAGGGGCTTACGATCTTAACAATCTTGTGTCGCTAGTGCGAGAGGTGGAAGCGCTTTATCCGCCCGCAGGCGAAAGTTATGCGGACTTGATCGAAGAGCACATGCCTTTGATCGTCGATGTGAAGAACCTGATTTTGGGAGGCAACGATTCCTCTTTGAAGAAAGCGAATTGGAGCGTCCTTCTTGGTTTTGCGGCGCGCTTTTATTCAGACTTCCTTTATTATAATTACTTCTTGAAAGATCAGCCTATTGAAAAGCCGCTGACCGTCGGTTATCTGTCCGTGTTCGCCAACCAAAGTATCAATATTGCCCGGGATCTTTTGGCGATAAAAAAAGAAGCGCAGTTTTCGCGGGCGGAAATTAATAAAATCCTGGGCCATCTTTCGTCTTTGGGGATTCTGCCTGCTGATTTGAAGCCTCAGTCCCTTGATCAGGTGGTCGGCCTTATTCTTAATAATCTTCTGACTGAGCCGGAACGTCGTGTGACCGGTTACGTGCCTGACGCCTTGAACCTTTCTTCCTTGGAAGTTTTGCGAGGAGAGTTGCAGGTATGGTTAGATACCGAACTTTTCATTGCGCAAACTACCGAGAACTGGAAACCAGAGGAAGGGCTTTTGGCCAAGGACCTGCAGGAACTTTTGAAGACCACCTCGTTGTCGGCAGCGCCGCGCTCGCCGCTGGCTTCTGGTTTGTATGAATTCCTTTTGACCGTGCAAAGCCCAGTGCCTTTAACCGTAGATAGTGAGTCACGGGTGGTGATCTCAAATAAATTTGAGCAGGCTTACTCCGCGAAAACCCTTCGGCAGTTGAATCTTTATCGTGCGCTCAGCCGTCTTGCTGTCCGGTCTTTCACCGGCTCTCTAGATCGCTTGAATACGTACAAAGGTGTCAATCTTGAAGAAGTCCAAAATGCTTTCATGACGGTACGTCCGGCTTTGGTTGAACTCGGCATTTTAGAGCCGAAGAACACCTCTTTTGCATCTTCTCGATTCCGCGAGGCAAATATCTTTGTGCCGCATTCTGATGGAAACTCTCTGTCTTCGTATGCGGAACTGACGGATCTTATCGGTATGATCTGGTCGGGATTGAATATCAACTCGATGTTGCGCCAAGAGCTGATCAAGAAATGTTTTAACGGAAACACCGATGTTAAAAACGATGCTCTTGTCAGCTTAAGCTGTGTGCGTGCGTCTTATAAAGAGGCTTTGCCGATGGCGGCGACATCGCTGCCTGAATATCTGAAGTTCCAGAAGTCTGCCTCCAAGGATGAGTGGGCGATATACATGAACAATATCATTAAGGCGGCGGGTTATATTCCAAATGAAAAGAACATGGCGCTGCTCGAAGATATTTCGTTAGCGCCTCACGTGATGCAATACATTGAGATGATCTATGCGCGCTTCGATAGAAATAAAGACGGCGTGATCAACACCCCAGAATCTTTGAATGCCTTTCCGGCCTTTAAAGGAATTTTATTAGAATTGGCCAAAGATCAGATCGCCAATGGAAGCATTAAAGAAGCCGATCTTCTGGATTTATTCACTTATATTCTGCGCTATGGGAAGCCGCCAGAAACACTCAAAGAAAAACTGCGTTTTGTGTTAAGCTGGAAAGGAAAGCGGGATAAATGGGATGTGTGGGCTGATCGCATCCAACTGTCTGAAATTCTGGGTTACATTGCGGATCAAGTGACGAAGGCCGCGAAAGCCAACAAAGCCACAGAGGGCTTTGCACCTAATCCAATACTTTCTGTGAGTCAACCCGTGCCGCAGTCACCGCCGCGTTCTGAATAATCAAACCCACGTAACCCCCACCTCCGTTTTGGGTGGGGAGAGCAGAATCCAAATCACCAGAGCGTTCTGAATCCACGTCGGCTGTCGCCGGCGAGTATCCGATCATGTCTCGGCGCCAGATCAAAACGCGGGCTTTGGAGTTCACATTGTGAACCTCGATGATCAGGTCTAAAGCAGTCGGAACGAAGAAGCTCAGTTTTGAGGAGTTGACCATCGCCGAGTTTCCATTGATGGAGATTTGCGCGACGACGCTGGCTCCGGAGCGGCTTAAGGTTACGGCCACACCATTCGTGCTGGGGATGGACGTGTTGGAAGAATAAAAAACCGTTGAAACCCAGCTATTCGAGACTGTGTTTAAAGAAGCCTTCAGCGCCAGGGAGCGACTTGAAGACGTCGGGAGAACCGAAGTGAAGCGGATAGTTCCGATGCCTTCGATTTTATTCGTGTCGTATTCCTGAAATGTCCCACTGACCGCCGTATTAGAGTCAATGCCCGATACATCGGCGACGTTCGCGGCCGAACAGGCAACCAGGGTCAGGAAATTTAAGGCTAAAAATGATCTTAGAATGAATTTTTCCACATCATTGACTCTACTGGAATGGGTTTCTTGTCGTTATACTTTGCTGAAGGTTTGACGTTATAAGACGTCAAAATATCACCCTTCACTTCAAAGTATATCAACTGCCCAATCGGCATGCCAGTGTAAACACGAACCGGCTGTTTTACCGAAATCTCCAGAGTCCAATAATTGCAGAAACCAACGTCGCCTTTACCCGCTGTAGCGTGGATATCAATACCTAGGCGACCGACGCTCGATTTACCTTCTAAAAATGGGACATGCTTCAAAGTCTCAGTGTACTCCGAAGTCACGCCAAGATAGAGGGTGTCAGGCATAAGGACAAAACCCTCTTCAGGAATTTCAAAGGTGCGAATCTTGTTATGTTTTCTTGCGTCCAGCGTCTTCTCTTCGTAGACCGCGAGAGTTTTGCCTAAATGAACATCGTAAGAGTTCGTACCTAAGCACTCTCTGCGGAAGGGCTCTACTTTAATAGACCCTTGTTCCATGCACTCGAGAATCTGCTGATCCGTAAGAATCATTACTTAGTTTCTCTGTGAACTGTATGACGTTTCAAGTTTGGATTGTATTTCTTCTTTTCAAGACGACTTGGAGTCTTAGTTTTGTTCTTAGTCGTAGTGTAACGAGAAACAGGTTTGCCTTCAGCGCGAGCTTCAGTGCACTCAAGAGTGATGATGATTCTTCCTGACTTTTTTGCCATTGCAATGCCCCTTAATAGAACCTTTTAAATCATTTGTATTGCCATGCGTAATATGGAAAAAATGACAATACCTTTTCAAAGGGGCTCAAGGTATCAAAAGAAAAAGGAAACTTCAACAGGCAAATTCATGTCTATTGCTGATCTTCCGGGAGACTTTTATGAAGACTTGGAGCCTTTTTCTAATCTCACTCTTAATGTCGGCCTGTGCTCATGCTCAATCTGAAGGCATTTTGCGTGGGAACGACCATATTCCGGTGACTTTGCAGGATGCGGTGGCGACGGTCACCCCGGGAAGCATCGTCATTATTGGAGAGAATCACGGATTTGCCGAACACCGTGATCAGCAAGTCGCGATTATGCAGGCATTGCGCGCCAAAGGCTTGAAGGTTTCCGTCGGAATGGAATTTTTTACATATACGGATCAGGAACTCGTCAATTCTTATCGTGCGGGTTCGCTGGCCGAGCCTGACTTTTTAAAGGCCATTCAATGGGGCAATCCTTCTTATGATTATTATCGCCCGCAGGCACTTTTTCCTCTTATAACTGAAGGAGCGAAGACCCTTGCTTTGAATGCTCCGCGCAGTGTGACAGGGTCGGCGGCGAAAAAGGGTCTAGAGGCTTTGACTCCCGAAGAAAAGGCCTTGTTGCCACCGGGCTTCACTTTAGGACGTGATAGTTACAAGCGACGTTTTCTCAGTATGATGCCTCATCTGCCATCGCCAGAGGCGGGGGAGCGTTATTTCGCGGCTCAATCGATCTGGGACGATACCATGGCGTGGAAAGCCACCGAGTTCATGGCCTCACATCCTGATCAGGTCTTGGTCATTGTTGTCGGAGAATTCCATGTCCAGTATGGCGGCGGTCTTCCCGATCGTTTGCGGGCCCGGTCTCCTCAGACGCCGCTTTTGACCTTCTCGCAAATCAACATTCAAGGGATGGAAGAGGACGAAATCGCCGTCGAGATTCAGCCATCGCCGCAAGAGGGACCTCGGGCTGATTATCTGTGGCTGGCGCCAGCACAAAGTCTAGGGTTGTAAAGAGTCTTTGAGATTCCGGCGTGCTTTTTTCTAAAATGAGAAAAGCTTTATAGGAGTCCCAATTATGTTCCCTGTTGAAACCCGCATTTTAGTTATCGACGATATGCCGTCCATTCGTGATCTCGTGAAGAATACACTAAAGGCGATGGGCTACAAAAACATCCAAGAAGCCGGAGACGGTGAAGAAGGTTTGAAACTTCTTCTGCAGCACAACTCTCCGGGAACTCAGTTTCAATTGGTCATTTCTGATTGGAATATGCCGAAGATGAAAGGGCTGGATTTGCTGAAGCAAGTTCGTGCGACGGCGGAATGGGCAAATCTTCCTTTCGTACTGTTGACGTCAGAGTCGGAAAGAGATCAAGTGACCGAGGCCGTTTTGGCGGGTGTGTCGCAGTATATCGTCAAACCGTTCTCAGCCAAGGTCTTCGAGGACAAGCTGAAAGCGGCTTATGCTAAGCACAACAAAGCTTAATCTCGTTTGAGCCTCTGTTCTGCAGAGGCTTTTCTTCAGAGTAAAACTCCCCATATTTTTTCCCTATTCCTTCGGAAATGTTTCATAATAGGCCCATGAAAAAACTTGTTTCCTTTTTCATCGGTTTTTTTGCAATCAGCAATGCCTTTGCGCAAGATTGGCGTACTGCCACTCGCGAAAGTGCGGGGCTGGCACCTGATCCCAAAACTGAAAAGCGGGCGGTGGTGCAGGTTTATGCTGCTCGGACCGTGGATTGGCGAGGGTATTTTGCTGTGCATTCGTGGATTGCGACAAAAGAAAAAGACGCCAGTTCCTATACCACCTATCACGTGATCGGGTGGCGCGTGCGTCGGGGGCTGGAAGCGGTGGTCGTGCAAAAAGATATTCCGGATCGTCATTGGTTTGGAGCGCGTCCCGAGTTGCTTGAAGACCTGCGCGGTGAGGAAGCGGAAAAAGCGATTCCACAAATTCACAATCTGGCGTTGAACTATGCTTACAAGAATACGTACCGGGCTTATCCCGGACCTAACAGCAACACCTTTATTTCTCATATCATTCGCAATGTCCCCGAATTGAAAGTGGAGTTGCCACCGACAGCGATCGGGAAGGACTGGATCAATCAGGGCGATATCGTTGGCTGGAGTGAAGCAAAAACGGGCGTGCAGTTTTCATTGTTCGGTCTTTTTGGTTTAACAATAGGTCTTTACGAAGGTGTTGAGCTGAATGTCCTGGGGTTGAATTTTGGCGTTGATTTTCTGCGTCCCGCTTTGAAGCTTCCCATGGTGGGGCGAGTGGGGATGAAGGACAAGGCTTATTAATATCCCCTCATCTAGAGCCCTCCTTAGAGCGGGCACGACTCGTCTTTGTTCTTATGAAAGAGATGTTTTCACTCAGAAAATTTTGAAAAATTTGAATGCCTCCTGGGGGAGTGCGAGGATGGGTGCAACCATCTCTCGCAAAGGAGGATGATATGAAATTGTTAACAGTCGCAGTGGCTACGGCCATGATGTTTACGGGCTCGGCCTTTGCAGCTGGCACAGGGTCGGGTACTGGCGCAAGTACAAGCTCAAGTTCGTCGACGGGCTCGAGCAGTCCATCAGACTCGTCTATGTCTGAATCCAGAACGCCAAGTTCGACTTCGGATATGTCCACGGAAACGGGAACTTCAGGTTCTGTGGCCTCTGAAATAGAACGTCAGAAAGCTGCGGATAAAAAGAAAATGCAGCGTAGCTCGAAAACAAACCGAGCTGATGCCAGCGGTTACGAAAGTGATTCGAAAAAAAGTGAATCACGTAGTGAATCCGGCACCATGGAGTCCGAAGGTACAACTCGCTAAAGTCACACCACGTTTTTAATAATGGCCTGCTTTCGATATTGAGCTCGAAAGCGGGTCGTCTTGCGCAAAGAATACAGAGGCTCTAGGGGTGGTGAAGCCGGGGCGGACTAAGCTGCCTTTGGCAGCTTTTCTTTTTTAAATTCGGTGATGTAAGGTACTTCCACAAAAAGGGTTGAGCCAACCCCCACTTGTGACTCCACCCACACACGTCCTTGCAGTTCTTCGGCGGCCACTTTGATGGCATCCATACCCACGCCTCGACCGGAAATATCCGTGACTTGTTCGCGAGTTGAAAACTGACTGTCGAAGATGTGCTGAATCACTTCCGCGTCGGTTTTATTTTTAGTATCGACCAAACGCTTGGCAAGCTTTTCACGAATCTTTTGCGGATCAATGCCGCCGCCGTCGTCCTGAATTTTGATCAAGAGACGAGGAGATTCGAAATGAGACTGAACTTCAAAACTGACTTCGACATGTCCTTCGGCGGATTTTCCCGCATCAACGCGCGTGTCGGGAGCTTCGATGCCGTGATCGACGGCATTTCTGAAGGCGTGGACCAGCGTGGCGAACAAGGAATTGTAAATTTCCGGAATGACCATGATGTTGCCATTATTGATTTTCAAAGGCGCCATCATTTTGTCGATTCTTTCCGCCAGACGCAGCATCACCTCGTTATAAGGTTCCACAAATCGCAAAACCGGTTCCATGGCAAGTTCGAGAAGAAGCTCTTGCGCGACATGACCGCCACCAGGCAACGAGCCCACTTTGCGAGCGATATCGTTAAGCTTGCTGATGGCAATTTCGATTTGACGCTCTTCAGGTAGTGCCGAGGAGCCGAGAATTTCTTTGGTCTCTTCTAAAAACTTAAAGAAGTATTCTTCGATTTCAAAACACTTCGCACGCAAAGAGATAAAGGCGGGGCGGGTCCAATTGTCCTTCAATTCTGCCAGCAAAGTTTCGCCCTGATGGCAGGCCTCTGCGACTTCCTTGATGGAAAACAGAGCGGCGCCTCCCTTGAGGGTGTGCAGGTTGCGGAAAAGGGTTTCCGTGTCGTAGGGAGCTTCGTCTTTGGAAACTTCTTCGCGCACGGAAATAAGCAAACCCTGAGCTTCTTGGATAAAGCGGTGGATTTCACGTTTTGACTTGATCATATTGATGATCAACTTGGCGTGTTCTTTTTCTGTTTCTGCCTGTTTCTGGGCTTCAATTAACGAGGTGATATCGGATGCAACCACCACGACGCCTTCCATAGTCCCTTCCGCAGAACGAAGCGGGTGATACTCTAAGGCGATATTACGGTTGGCTGAATGCGGATAAGTTGTCGGGCCCAACGGCGAAAGATCTTCAAAGGGCAGCATTTCCATAAACAGGGTTTGCATCCATTTTTTGAAGCCTTCGACTTTGTTTTCGGGAAGTTTTAAAACATCCCAAATAAGTTTGCCGTCAGGTCGGCATTCCACGGTGCTTTCGCAAGCCTTGGAAGAAACATCCAAAATCGTTCCGTCGGTATTAAAGATAAAGAAGCCTTGTCCCAAGCTGTCGAGCAGTGCGGACATCGTCTGGTTCAAGCGTGATAACTCGCGCGTGCGATCCGCGACCATTTGCTCCAGGTTTTTGCTGTAGTTTTCCAGTTGAACTTTGGCATCTTCCAGGGCTTTGATGACATCTTCTTTTTGCTCAAGCTCAGCGCGATATTTCTTTTGCAGACGTTCTTCCAACGTCACATCGCGGACAAAAACAATCCAGTTCTTATCGCCCATGGAATCAAAGATAGGTTGCAAGGTGATTTGGACTTTACCTTCGCCCCCTTGCGAGCTCTTGAAGTTCACTTCTTTGTAAGGGGTCGCATCGCAGACCTCGAGCAGCTTATCCAGGCCATCTAAAGGCTCACTGAATTCAAAAAGTTCACCGAACTTCATGCCGCGTGTGATTTTACGAATCGAAAGACCGGCGATAACCGCTGCCGTTTCGTTGCAATAAACCACCTTTTGTTCTGCATTCAGAACAAAAACGGGTTCTAACAGGGTGTCGAAGAGTGAGTACTGAATCTTCATTTTACAAAAGTCTCGTTCTTCTGATGGTAAAGTGTGAATTCACGTTTGGTTGTCCATTCAGAGGTCTCCGAATCGCTTTTGGATTCGGCGCGAACCCGCCAGTAAATTTTGCCCAACGGAACGCGGTCCTTAATCAGGTAGCGATTTCCGTCCAATGATTTGGCAATCAACGTGCGGGAAAAGTCGGCCTTGTCCGAGATTTCAATACGGTACGAGGTCGCACCTTCCACCTTTTTCCACTCCAGCCAAATAAAGGGTTCCATTTCCGTTTGCAGGAAAATGGAAGCGGCATTAAATGGCTCCATCAAAGTGGGAGGAACCAGAGGTGTGCGGAAGGTGTAAAGAACCTCTTCAATATTCGAAAACTCGGTCAAAGGTTTGTTGGCTTCATCCAAAGCCTGGACGCGAACATTGTAACGACCCGGATCGTTCAAAGTCAGAACGCCCGCATTCGCCGCATATTCCAGAAGTTGCGGAGTCGTGAAGTCTTTATTTTTATCCACCTGCACAAGATAGGATTTGGCAAAGGGGACTTCGCTCCAACTGATCGGAGTTTCTTTGGGGCCGGGAGCCTGTCCGACGGCATTGATTGTTTTCAACGGATCCAGCGTCACTCCACCAACGGTGATTTCCAAAACGCCGGTTTCACTGGGTTCACTGACCAGACCATTGAGGCCGCGAGCATAGACGCGATAGAAGTACTTGCCGGGACGGTACTGGGCCCACGCCGCCGAGGTTTGGTTGAGATCGTATTTTTCAGCCTCTTTAAAGCTGGCATCTTTGGCGATCTGCAACTGGTAGTTCTTGGTTTGTAAAACAGGCTTCCACGCCATCTTCGGTGCTTCCGGAGACGCGGGATTACGATCCTTACCCGTCGGAACCTTGAATTCAATTTTTTTAGTCACTAGCACTGGGCGGTCGGGACGTTCTTCTTTATGCGCTAAAAGATTCAATGTGAAAGACACCGGCTCAGACCACGGCGAAACTTTTTGATTTTCAGTTTGTCCCTGGACTCGCACCCAATAAGTTCCCGAAGGAAGTTTGGGGGTGACTGCCGCCAAAGTGGTGGTGTTTTCTTCTTTAAGAAGAGTCTGGAACTCAGGGTCCTGGGAAATCTGCCAAGTGAAATTCTTAAGAACGGGTTGAGCACGCCACTGCACTTCAGTTGTCGTGACCAGTTCTTCCTGTGGTTTTACTTTCAACTCCAGGCTGATCTGTGCCGCTTGAGTGGGGGTCACAATCTGCGGTCCGACCAAGTGCGAGATGTGCATGTTTTGCGCGGCAGAAATCGCACTGATTTGTCCGTTGTGATCGAAAGCTTTCAAACGCCAATAATAGGGGCCGGGCTGCAGTGGCTCGGTGACGGCCGTATTCAGCTCGGAGGTGATTTTAGAGACGGCGACCGTGCTGAAGTCTTCAGAGGGTGAGATCTCAAGTTCATAGCGCGAAACCGGTCCCTTGGATTCCCACGCAAAAGGAAGAGGATCGTCGGGATTCACACGGAGGTAGTTGATGTTGTTTTCCGTCTTCAGCGCCAGTTGCGGTTTTTCAACCTGTTTCACTTCGCCTTGTTTGGTAACTGCAACCACGGCATTTTTCGGAAGCGTTTTAACCGCCTTCTTCTTTTTATCGACGTACTTCACATCACCGGACAGAAGTTTTAAATCCACATTCCCACTGTGGGCTTTGTTAAATTGAATTTTGGGTTTTTCTGCGGTGCCAGGAGTGGATTCAAGTTTGAATTCTTCCGTGCCTGACTTCACCGTCAAAGAAGAACCTTGCGCCAGCTCACCAACGAGATTTCCGTAGCGAAGATCCAGATTCATTTGACCGTTTTTAAGATTTAAAGTGATAAGAGAGTTGGGCTCGATGCGAATCTGTGTTCCATCTTGAAGACGGATCGTCGCCTCGGAACGATCACCGGTAAAGATAGAGTCATTTTGATAGACGACATCTTTGCGAGAAGCCGGAAGCCAACTGAAAGTATCAAGATTTTTACGGCGCACATCGTTTTGAGAAGTGGCGACATCACCAATCAATTCTAATTTTCCATGGTTAGCTTTGGGGAACAGCAAAGAGTCATCGTACAGAAAATACGAGAAGGCCATCAATAAGATGAGGGCTCCGAAAAAGATGAATTTTTCTGTTTGTCCAAAACGTGACATAACACTCCTGCTTGAGGGCTTATCGGCGGGAAATGCCTAATCATTTACGGACCTTAGGCTAAGTTAAATCAGAATTTCTTTTCGGGTTTCCTGTTAACGGGCATACTGAACTCGTGAAAAAACGTGGCATATCAATAAGATATAAGATTCTTTTGCTTCTCACTTCGCTGCCTTTGATTACATTATCGGTGTATCTGGTGCTGGCTTTACAGATCTTCGAAGATGATAAGATCGCCTATGTCTTTGATTCTTCCAGCAGCATGTCGGGCACGATGGCGGCTCAAATTAAGACACAGCTTAACGGCGTGTTGGGAACGACGAAGCCGATCTTTCAAGACTATCTGACGCAGCAAAAATTCACATCGATTTCGGATTCTATTTTCACGAACGAGTTCAATCTGGAATCCA
The DNA here is from genome assembly GCF_000786105.1 of Bdellovibrio sp. ArHS. Taxonomy (NCBI): domain Bacteria; kingdom Pseudomonadati; phylum Bdellovibrionota; class Bdellovibrionia; order Bdellovibrionales; family Pseudobdellovibrionaceae; genus Bdellovibrio; species Bdellovibrio sp. ArHS. The sequence continues at coordinate 80,307 of NZ_JTEV01000018.1, read as the reverse complement.
TCGTCGTCTTTGGGGCAGGGAGCACCGGTGCCTACGAGAAAAAAGCTCTTTTAGAAAAAGTTCCGGGCCAGACGGACGGCATATTGGCATCTTTGCAAAGCTATCTTCCGACTTATTTCGCGGAGGCCGATGCCGCTCGTCGCGTGGTGAAGGTTCCTTATATCGATGACCGAGTTTTTATTTTCGAAAAGGTCAGCGATGAAACCAAAACCCGCAATACCGTTTTCATGGTGATCGTGCGTATGAGTGAGGCGTCGGAAATGTTCCGCGCGGCCACTTCGCAAAAAATGTATTTAATTTCACAGGATGGTTTGGTGCTGTTCGGTCCTGACGGCATGCCAGGAAAAAGACTGCAGTCCGTCGTGACACCTTCTTTCTTGCGGGGCAAATCTTTGGTCGCACAAGGCGCGGAAACAGACAAAGCCGTCGATGGGACGGAGCTTTTGGTGTCGTATTCTCGCGCCGGGTTTGGCGATCTCATTGTGGTGACCACGGTGGAAAAAGAAAAAGCTCTGGGGGCTGTGCAAATCCTTATCCGCAAGTCTTTGATCTTTTTCGGCATCTTGATTTCTTTGACGGTGATCTTAAGTCTTTTTGCTTCCAGCGGTCTGACTCAAGCGTTGACACAGCTTTTTACGGCGACCGGCAAAGTGGCGGAAGGGGATTTCAATATTCGCGTGGATGTGAAATCCAATGATGAAGTGGGCAGTCTTGCGGAAAACTTCAATATCATGGCGGCCGAAGTGGCGCGCCTGCTTGAACAGACGGCGGAAAAAGCCCGGATGGAGTCTGAGCTGCAAACCGCTAAGACGGTGCAGGAGACTCTGTTCCCAGAAACCCGCGCCAAAATCGGTCCTTTGGCGATTGCCGGTTACTATGAACCCGCCAGTGAATGTGGCGGTGACTGGTGGCACTACTGCCAAATCGGCAATAAAATTTTCTTGTGGATCGGAGATGCGACGGGGCACGGGGCTCCGGCGGCCTTGATCACGAGTGCGGCGAAAAGTGCGTCGACGATCATCGAACGTCTGAATATTGCGCCAAACAAAGCTTTAGAACTTCTGAACCGTTCTATTTATGACGTTTCCAAAGGTCGCATTATGATGACCTTCTTTCTGGCGTCCTTTGATTTGGAAACGGGCGAATTGGTTTATTGCAATGCCTCTCACGAAGCGCCTTTCTTGATCAAAAAAACGGACGGGCCGTTGAAGAAAAAAGACCTGGTGCCTTTGAATGAAGTGAATAATCCCAGATTGGGACAAGCCCGTGATTCTGTTTATCAGCAGACCAGCATTCAATTAGAAAAAGGGGATGCGGTGTTCTTTTATACCGATGGTATTCCGGATATTCAGAATCCAGGCAAAGAGGCTTGGGGAGAACGAGAATTTATCAAAGCTTTGATTGCTGCCAACAAAGACTTCCCGGGGGTCGGGGATTCGGTGGATCGTTTTGCGATCAGCTTCCAAGAACATCGTCAAGGGGCGCCCTTGGTCGATGACGTGACCTTTTTTGTAGTAAAAAACGAAGGTCTTAATTAACTTTATTAATCGGGAACGTGAACGAGGAGAACAGAATGGGTAAACTCGATGTAAAAATGAATAAAGCCGCTGATAAACTTGTGGTGCAAATGGCAGGCACGATAGACGAAGATGTCGATTTTTCTCAGTTCAATATTGCGGGTAATCCGACCATCGAAGTGGAACTGGGGGGCCTTAAGAGTATCAACTCTTGCGGCATTCGCGAATGGATCAAATGGATGGGAACGGCGTCTGGTGCGCAAATCGCATTCAGTAATTGCCCCAAAGTCATCGTCGATCAAATCAACATGGTAGATGGTTTTTTGCCAGCGACGGGAAAAGTGAATTCGTTTTTTGTGCCGTACTACAACGATGATTCGGGCTCTGAAAAAAACGTCCTGTTTCGTTATGGGACGGAGTTTAACGAAAGTGGGGTGACCCCACCGGCCTCCGTAAAAGACGAAGAGGGAAATGAAATGGAGATGGATGTGATCGAGTCCAAATATTTCAAGTTTCTGAAGAAGTAAGATCAACCGGGGGACTGTGTCGACTACAGTCTTAGGTCCAGAAAAGAAAGCGGGTGCTGATCTTCAGTCCCGCTTTTTATATTTTAAGCTCAATGCTTTCCTTTAAAGAGCCGACAAGAAAACGTGGATTCAGGCAATAAAAACCGTATTTTAATCCTAGAAGACGATGAAAGCGTCGGGAACTCCTTAAAAGAAATTTTAAGTCGAGCCGGTCATCATGTGTTTTTGGCTTCTCGTCCTGACGAGGCCAACACCATTCTTTCCACACAGAATAATCTGGATTTTCTTTTCTGTGATTGTCTGCTTCCTCAGATGACGGGTCTGGATTTCATCAAACAGGCGCGCACCAATTATCCGAACTCTCGTTTTAAGGTTGTTCTGATGAGTGGTATCTACACGGATAAACAATTCATTCAAGAGGCCACGCAAAGCACGCAGGCCGTGGCTTTTTTGAAAAAGCCGTTTGAAATGGAACAAATTCTAAAGCTGGTTAAAAAAGAGGAAGCTCCGAAACGGGAAGAATTTAATGCCCGTAAGCTGTTGTATCAAATGTTTGCCAATCCGACGGTGACCAGCCGGCAGAAAAGAAAAGTGATTGAATCCATCGAGGAAGTCAGTGGCTTTGACTTGCCGTTTTTATATTCTCTTTTGGTGGAAACGAAGAGCAGCGGTTACTTGAATATCTACAATGCGGACGGCTCTGTTTCAGGAATCTCTTTCTGTAACGGCACGATCGTCGGCGTGGATGTGGATGACAAGACCACCTTCCTGGGGGAAATGCTGATTCAAAGCGGTTATGCGACTCCCAAAGACGTGCAAAGTGCTTTGCGTGACAAAAACAATCGCCGTATCGGGAACTATCTGATTCAAAACAATCAGCTCAGTCCGCATGCGTTTGATTTGATTTTGATGGAGCAAATGAATATTCGCTTGGTGCGTACGATTGTTGATCAGAAAATCCGCGTGAATTTTGCCGCCGCGGAAGTTGAGATGAGCAATCCCAGCATTGATGCAGACACCTTGTCTTATTATCTTCACGATTGGATCGCTTCAAAAATTTCTTTGAACTGGTTGAAATCTTTGTACGTGATGTGGTCCGGAAACGTCATTGTGAAAAGTCCGACTTTCCGTGAAGATCATCCGGCCTTGACCATGTCGTTGATTAAGTCTTTGGATGGCTTCACCTTGAAGTTGAACAATCAGATGACTTTGTCGCAGCTTTTGGATGTCAAAGGTTATAGCGAAATTGCGGTTTATAAGGCCATTCACTTTCTTTTAACCAAAGGTTTGGTGGTCTTTGCGCAAAAAACCGCGTTCGCGAATCCCCAAGAACAGTTGAAGGTTCTTAAGAAGATCTGGGCCGAGCTGGATGGAAAAAACGGCTACGAAATCACGTCATATATGGAGACCGCTGCCAGCGGAGCTTCCATGGAAGTAGCCCTGGAAGAGTTTATGACGATGCTGGGTGATCAGCCGCAGGACACGACTTCAGAAGTGTTTGCTGTTTGGAATAAAATTAAAAAGACGGCGCAAGAAGCGGTCGCGGCTTCTCAGGACGCCAATAAAATCGATCAATATCGTCAGGCGACCCAAAAGTCCGAAGCGGAAGCTAAACTTCGCGCGACCACGTTGATGGAAGAGGTGAAGAAGCATCTTCAATACAACCAGTATGCGAAAGCTTTGGAGGTCTTGGCGGAAGTGTCAAAACTCAACCCGCAGACTCAGCAACTTCATTTATACAGCTCTTGGGCCAAGTTAGGATCTGTCGATCCAATGAAAAAACAGTTTGTTCTGAAAGAAGTGGAACTGGAGCTTGTTCAGGTCCCACCAGATGAACGTTACGACACCTTATTCCCCTTCGTAATCGGTCTTTTCAATAAGATCAAAGGGGATGTGGTGGCGGCAAGAAAGTCATTTGAGAAAAGCGTCGCTTTGGACCCGTCCTTCATTCCGGCTCGTCGCGAGATTTCCCTTTTGATGGCGGCCAATAAAAAACAAGATGTTTTCAATATGGACCTGAAACAGGTGGTTTCAGGCTTCTTTAAAAAACGCTAATTTTCGCAAAATTTAAAACTTCCAGAAAAGACCGATATTCAAATCAATCTGCATTTCTTCTTTGGCGGCCGCTGGATCATATTTGTAATCGCTCAAACCCAAGCCATAACGCGCATACCAGTCAGCGCTGAACTGGTAGTAGGCAAGAGCTTTTAGATTATAAGCGGAAGACAATTTGAAATCGCTGCCTGAAGAACCCGCGAAGTACTGAAGTCGATATTCCGTCCAATGCATAAAAGACTTCATCCAGCGTGGCTTTTGAATCCAGAAGGCGCCCAGACCGTAAGCCGTGGCGCTGGCGCTTTCACCCTGAACCATCTGCAGTGGCAAAGTCAGTCCCCATGTGGCATCAATCAGATTGAAGCCCTCCTGGGCACGCCACTTCAGCTCGACCGTCGTGAAATCAACTTTCGCGACGTCCTCTTTTTCCGTGAAGTGCTGAAGTCGTTCCACCGCAAGACCCCATTTGAAGCGTGACCAATCTGCATTTATGAACAGAAAGTTTTCAAACCACCACTGAAATTCGACCGCACCAAATGCGATACCGGAAGGCGTCTGATAAGACGCTCCTAAGCCTAAACCAAAAGGTTGACCGCGAAAGACGTCATAACCAGCGACGAAATTTTGTCCATCGGCTTGCACGTTTAAATAGCGACGAGTTTCAATACCTGCAGGAATTCCCGATACGATCCACTGAAACTGATTCTTTTTTAAGGAAGTAAATTCAGAATCTGCGTCCTTTTCAAGAGGTTTGATTTGCACCCCTTCGGGGCTGATACCCATAAAGCTCAGACGAGAAGCATAAGTGCGAGATACTGATTTCGCCGAAAGATACGGACGGTTTTTTGCTTTAGGCAAGTCTCCGCGGACGTAAAATTCTTGGCGCATGGGAATGTCGCCGTCGCCTTTCAGATAAAGAACAGGGCGATTTTTTGAAAGAGAGATCTGCCAATCCGTCTCGGAAAGTTTTTTTACTTTCTTTTCGTCCACCGGTTCGGCCCCTGAAGCTGTCAGAATAATACGGGTGCCATCGTCGGAAACCACCACGTCCTTAAAATCGACATCCTTTTTTCTGGTCTCGATTTCAAAGAAGGCGCCGGTTTGAGTTTGAGCTTTGAAGGCCACATTTTCGCTGCGGTCGTTAAGATAAATGAGACCTTGATTGCCGACGATTTTTCCGTTGATTTCGACCTGCGCGGATTTCTTTGCACTTGAGCGGGTCTTTACCACCATTTGCCCTTGTTGCGAACTCAGGTAAAGCTCTTTGGAACACATGTAGATGCGTGTTTCATCACTTTCACGGTAAATACAGAAACTCATGAAGGGAAAATACTTCATGTCATCGACTAACGAGGCTTCGATGCCGTCCGCCGAAAAAGTGGCGACTTGAGACCGCAGGTGTTCTTCTTCTGAAGTCGCCGAGGCTCCGTCCGTGATGGTGATGTTTTCTTTTGTCAGAACGGTGCTGAATATGGCTTTTCCAGAATTGTTTTTGACGGCAAGTTCGCCGTCGTTGATAAGCCCGGCGGGCCAGGTGAAGCGGATGCGATAAAGGCCTTTTTGCTGAGAAGGTTCTACCTGAAAGGTGATTTGTGTGGTGTCGATCAGAATATCACCGATTTTCAGACGGTCCTCATCTAAGAGAGTGTATTCGAATCTTTGCGGAAGAACCTGCAGATTGTTTTTGTCTGCTTGGAAGTACAGGGGCTTTAATTTGCTTGGACGGGGTTGGGCTTGCGTAACCACGGACGTGAAAAGACAAAGCAAAGCAAGCAGACATTTATTCATTATAAAAGCTCCTTTTTTATTTCCTCGGCGCTTTTATGAGCCATGATAGCGCGAATGACAGAAAGAGACGTCGTCATCTTTGAAAGGAAATCTTCGTTGTGAGTTATCACCACGCGACGCGGATGTTTTTCCCAGGCCTTTTTAATTTTCGTATTCAAGTCCCAGGCCTCTTGGAACGTTTCCGTACGCAGGGTGTTTGTTGTGTCATAGTAATCCGCCGATGCTGTGTCCAGATGAATCACCCAGTCGTAGCGGGCAATTTCATTTTCAATAGAGCTGTGGACTAGGCCGAAAAACTCGTCGGGATTACCGGGCCAATAGGCGATGGCATCCAAAGAGCCGCGATCGCAGACTACCAAAGCTTTCTGACTCAAAGTCGAAATCATCTCTTCCAGTTCGCGTTGTGTATAATAAATAGCCTTTTGCGCATGAACCACGCCTTGGGCTTCCTTGTAGCGCGGAAAGCCGCCGCGATAAAGAATGCTGGCCGCTTCAGGCACCACCGCACACTTTTGTCCCAATTCTTTTTTTAAAGCTTCAATCAAAGTCGTTTTGCCGCCAGAGGGGCCACCAGTAATTGCTATTTTGACAAATGAGTTCATGTCTTAAGAATCGCCAATTCAAGGGGCTGGGTCAAAACAAAATGACTTCTACAGCATATAACGCAGGCGGAAGGCGATATTGTAAACGATTCGGACCAACCAAGATCTTTCGGACAGATCCTTTTCAGAAACGAGCTTTGCGTTTGCCAAGTCTATTTCCCATTGCTGAGTCATATTGCGAAGGCTAGTAGCATCGTTCAGAACAACTTCCACTTCAAGGTCATGCAGTAAGCTGCGATGGTTAAGGTTGAAAGAACCGATGAAGGCTTCGTCGTCTAAAATCATCGTTTTTGCGTGCAGAATCGTGGCTTGATATTCGTAGATAGGAATGCGCTTTTGTAACAAAAATTTGACGATGTAAAAGGCCGCCCATTTCACGACGGGCACGTCGGACTTTCCGGGAATCAGAATCTTCACGTCCACGCCACGGCGAGCGGCTTTAAGTAAAGCCCGCAGTAAAGACCTTTTCGGTAGAAAGTACGCCGTTGTGATGTACAGGCGCTGGTTGGCCGAAGCAATCCGATGGAGCAAGTCACGATACAGACGGCGTCGCGTGCGCTGAGTGGTATTTAAACGAAGAATTTTTTCAAAGGGTTCTTCCCGTACGCGCCAGCGGCCCACCCAGTTTAACATTCCTTTGATGTAGGTGCGCAAATAGCTGATCTGAAAAGCCAAAACCAAGCGCGTGATCGCTTCGCCTTCGACCCAAACTCCGGTGTCCCGCCAGGCGCGCGGACCGACAATGCTGGCGCAATGATCTTGAATGAAGTTGAAGCTTCCCAGATAGGCCCGCTTCTCGTCGATGATCGCGATCTTACGATGGTTGCGACGATTCATATGCTTCATCAGGAAACTTCGATTCAGGGAATACTTGGAAAAAAGACTTCGCGCCCACAGCAGCGGATAAGGAAACGGATGAAAGACACGAAACTCGATGCCCTGTTGGGAAAACAGACGGTCTAACTGAAGAATGTAATAGTAAGAGCCAAATCCGTCGACCACCACTTTCACGTTGCAGCCGCGCTGGCGGGCCCTTCCCAGTTCTTCGATCAAGGGCGTTGTCAGTTTATCTACAGCGAAAATATAGGACTCGATCGTGATGCTGCGTTGGGCACCACGAATATCCTCGAGGAGGCTCTGGTAGTACTCGTCACCAGAATGAAATATGCGAACTTGACTCCATGACTCCATATGTCGATTGTTCAATAAATTATTAAAAAAGTCGACAGCAAAGCGGGGGTGGGGGCAAACTGCCTTTATGACTACGTGCAATCTATGGAATTTTAAAAAAATTTTGGCGGGAAGTTTTTTGGTTTTAGCCTCTTGCGGAGCGACATGGGCTCAGGCAGCACTTCCAAATGGAAAAACCACAGTGATTTACTTTGGTCAGCAAAAAGCGGCCGAGTTCGATAGTAAGATTAAACCTTTCTTTGCCGAACAATCACGTCCTTGCAAAAGTTGTGAACTGGTGAATTACACGCCTTATGACTCGCAAGGCGAAGTGGATGTTGAAGCTTTGCAGGAACGCATCACTTCTTTGCCAGAAGGCACAAGCTTTGTGTTTTTTGATTTCAATATGAAAGTCACCGACACGAACAAAGAACTCGTGCAGATTTTAAGCAAGAAAGCAGCGGCAGGTTTGGTGATCGTGGGATCTGCCGGAGTGCCACCTGTTTCTGAATCTTCAGGTCCTTTAAGTCGCACGGTGCTGGGGCAAGTTCCTGGTGCTCTGATTATTGGAGAATTGGGTGAGCGCGATCGCTTGGTTCCTACCGGTTTTTATGGTCCTGAGATGTTGACGGCTCTTCGTCCTCCCAAGGATCATATCGGGCAAGGCTACAGCCCTTTGATCTTCGCCGCGAATCTGGCCGAGAATTGGCAAAAAAGATCTCCTCAGGAATGGGTGGATTATTTGCGCAATAAAAAATCCAAGAGTCGTAAGATCTGGATGGGTTTAAACGACATGTTTTAGTTTTTGAACGCGGTTGCCTGAGGGAGCGGACTTAAATTGAGTCGCTTCGTTCGGGCACGCCGTCGTGGCTCATCAGCGCCGGCTTCGCCGGTTCGGCCATCCTGGCCCGCTGAAGGCCCTTCACTGCGGACTCAATTTAAGTCCGCTCCCTCAGGCAATCGGTAAAAACTGTGTTTTTTTTAGCGGCCGGGATAGAGGAGGACTCTGTTGTGGAAGCGTTGTGGGACTTTTTTGTGCAGAAGGCGCAGGGCTTCTTTGTCGCTGTAGCGGCTGGAGGCGTGAATGAAGACGATTTGTTCGCTTTCGATTTCGTCTAGGCGGGGAACGATTTCATCGATGTGGGTGTGGCCCCATTGGCGGGCTTGAGCGATGGTTTTTCTTTCGTCCAGATAAGTGGCCTCTAGGAAAAGGATCTTTGATTTTTTCACCCAGTCGCGGGTATCCAGAAACTCGATTTGCGTGTCACCGGTGAAACTGACCATCGGGATGTGTTGCACTTCATTGACCTGAATATGTTGGCGTCGCAAAGCGACGATCTCGTCGTGGCTTAGTCCGACGTATTCCTTCTTTAGCTTTTTGACCGTTTCAAAAACCGTGTAGCCGTAAGACTCGATACGGTGAGCCGTGGGAAATACTTTTACATAGGTGTTGCCGTTGATTTTAAACTCTTCATCGGGCTGAACGGGAATGAACTCGTAGCGGTACTGATGTCCTTCGATCTGCTCCCACAGCTTCATGATTTTGTCTAAAGGTTCCACCAGCGAGGGTGGCATATAGAACTTTCCCGGCTCTTGAGAGTTCATGGCTTTCTGAGAGATGATATAAGGAACACCGGCCGCATGATCCAGGTGGCCGTGGGTGATGAAGTACTGCTTGAGGTTTAAAAGATATGGGTAGCCTTGAGCAACATCAAAGCTTAAAGAAAGTTCAGGCATAGCTATCGCTGTGCGGATGCCCGACAGCGATAGTCCATGGAATTTGAATTTGGAATAGCTCCAGCTTTCTCCCGCTTGTACCGACATATTACATACAGCGTGCTACTAGATCGTGGCCAATCCAAGCGACCGGTGCTTTCGGTTGCCATGAATCATGAAGCATCACGTAACCACAGGATTTAAACACCACTTCGCTCAAAACGGCCGTGATCAGATTCTTTTCATCTTTGTGTAGCGAGAAAAGATAATCCGAGCTTTTAAGCATGTACTCCATTTGATCCTGGCGAGAGTGCTGAGGCCACTTTGCGTAGTTCGTGAACTCCAAAGTCAGTGGGTTTTTTAGATAATCGTCAGTGAAAGACTTGATGTGCGCAAAAGTCACGTCGTCCTTTAAAAGTTTTTTGCAGTCGCTTAAAACTTGTTCGGCGTGTTTTTTATCTCCAGCGTCTTTCTGAATAGCTGCAAGCAAAGGGTAAAGTGATACTTCAACCCCTTGAAAGACGGAACTGGAGTTCGTCAAAATCTCTGGGCAGTTGTAGACACAGCAGTGAACGCCTTGTTTGAAGAAGTTTTCGGCGTGTTTTTCCAAGGCCATTTTCGCCCAGCCTTGGAAATAACAGGTGTAGGTTTGCCACTGGTAGTGGGTGTCGATCATCACTTCCGTTCCATGATAGCCATAAGCTGTGTAAGAAACATGTGCCCCTTGAGATTCCCACTGCTTGCGAAGCGGGGCGGAAATCTCGATCAAGTGACGGAAGGTTTCCGCCGTGACTTCGTTAAAGTTTTTTAAGCAGAGTTGCCCGATTTGAGAATCCAACAAAGCTTGCGTCGAGATATGGCGATCTCCGGTTCCTTTGAACGCGCGGTTCAAAAGTGGCATGATGATTTTTGTGCGAGGAACACCTCCAGCCATTAAGTGCGCAAATAGAACATTGGCCCCTGCCGGAACATGCTTTTCAAGTTCCGTCATGAAAAGTTCGGTGTTTTTCTTAAAGCGCGCCACGCCATTTTGTTGTGCTTCGTCGATGGCCTTCCAATCTAATGCGGCTTTGTCCCAGTCACTCAACTTGATGTCTTTAAGCTGGTCGCAAGGAGTCACGCCATTGGCCGCCGCGTCCATATCGAAGCCCGCTTCCAAAGGGATATTGATGAAAGGCTGGGGGATGTTGGCGGTTTCTTCGGCTGTCAAAGCACGTAAAGAACCGTCTTTTTCACGACGTCCTACAGTCGCACGGATGATGGTCATTCCACGACGTTCAGCTTCTTCGACCAAACCGTTGGCGTAACCGCGTGAAAAAAGCTCGCCAAAAAGCACAAGAACATCGCCTTTTTTGTAAGCACTCAAAGCTGGTTTTTCACGAAGTGGGAAAAGTTGCGTCATAAAATACCTCACAAAGTTAGGGGCCTATAGTCTGCTGAGCCGCTGGGACGGTCAAGTTTGACTTCAATTTGGCTCGGCGGGTAATCTGTCTAGAGAGGTTTTAATGCGAGTGGTGAGTATGGTTCCGTCATGGACGGAGACGTTATTAAGAGCAGGTGTCAACGTCGTTGGACGCACGCGTTTCTGTATCCATCCACCACAGATGATCACCAATATTCCGATCGTCGGCGGAACCAAAGAAGTGTCGTGGGATCTGGTGATGGATTTGAAACCAGACTTGGTTCTTCTGGATCAGGAAGAAAATCCTTTGGCAATGGCTGAAGAATGCCCGGTTCCTTACTTGGCGACACATGTCTCGTCACTTGCGAATCTGCAAAGTGAGCTTTCGCGTTTGGGAGAGCATTTTGAGAATGCGGCGCTGATGGAGTGGTCCGTCAAGTGTCTGGATATTCTAGAGGCGCCACCGCGCCAGTGGGATTTTCAAAAAATTCCCGACTTTATGGAGTGGGTGAAACCACCGTCACGTTCCTATGACAAGGTGATGTACATGATCTGGAAGAAGCCGTGGATGGCTGTCACACGCGAAACCTACATCGGTTCCGTCCTCGAGAAATTGGGCGCGACGCTGGTGGAATTTCCTGAAGGCGAAAAGTATCCGGTCGTTGAAGATGACGAGATGAAAGACGCGTTTTTCTTATTTTCTTCAGAGCCGTTTCCATTTCATAAAAAAATAGCCGAGCTTAAAGGGCTCGGCATCGAAGGGGCTGTGGTGAACGGGGAGTCTTATTCCTGGTTCGGCATCCGCAGCCTTGAATTCTTAGAAAAACACTTTTTAAACTGAACCAATAACCTGAGACAAGTGGTGCCGTTTAATGGGCCAAGAAGGTTCCCGGATAAGCCGGGCCCGACATCTGGAACAACTGCTCCATCATCTGCGCTGCTTGCGCTGCTGGATCTTCTTCTTTGGTCGCAGTGGTAGGCATTTTCGCGTCGCCCTTCATTGCCAAAACGAAGCGATTGAAGTCGTTCTTAGAGCGAAGCGCAATAAAGAAGTTTCTGTTGCGCGCGTCACCGTTGTCCTGCATTTGTGAGCTGTTGGATTCTTGCGCAATCAAGTAGTAGTTCTCGGTAATATCCAGCGGTTCTTGGCGGATCTCGCCGTCACACACCATCAGACCTCGTGTCGCTGCCGAGCTCATTTCCTCCTCGGAAAGGCGGGCATTCAAGAAAGACAGGTAATCGCGGCGTCCCGAGAACCAGCCCGCATTTGGGTCTTTCATGAAAAGCACCGGGTTCAGACGAACGATAGCGCATTGTTCGTGTTTGTTAACGCGAACTTTGAAGACATTTTGTTGTACCGTCATCGAGGTGGACGTGTTTACGCTGATGGAATTGCTGGCGCTGTTAGAATCAGACACACTCCAGGAAAGGGTGTAGCTTAAGTCAACGCCGACAGAAAACAGATCCAGGAACTTTTTCGAAAGCCCCAATTTGGTTGAGATGCTGGTAGAACGACTCTTGGTCGTCTGATGGGATGTCGAAAGCGAAAAGCTTGTACCCACTGTCAAACCTTGATTGAACCCTTTTTGGAATTGGGAACCGGCCACCTCTTTCACCATCACGTGTTTTTCGATTTGGAAGAAGCGCTTCGGATCTTTGCGCGCCAGATTGTAACAATCCATTCCGAAACCCATGCGGGAGTTGTCGTAGATCACTCCACCCTTATCGGCATGCAAAGTTCGGAAGTAATCGCTGGCCCAGAAAGCGCACAGCTTTTGTGCCGTCGCGGGTGTAAGGCCTCCTTTTTCCAGCAACTCCTTAAGGTCTGCCTTTGTGACAAGCAAACGTTCATCCAGTTGAGAAGATCCGATAAGAGCCTTCACCAAAGGAGCTTTTTCATCAGCGGTTTTAAGATTGATGACTTCAAGGTTGTTTTCCTTGGCAAACTGATTTTTGTCAGCGCGGGCTTGCATTCTTTGGCGTTTTTCTAAGGCGATTTTTTGGCCTTCTGCCACGATTTTATTGATCACGAATTTTCCGTTGTTCGCGTTGTCGCCCTGACCGTTCAATAGGTAAGCATTGATGGATGAAGCTTCCATGACGCGCAAAGGACGAGACGCTTCGTCTATGTTCAAAGTAATAGGACCAATAAACGTGGGCGTCTCGAGACCTGTGGTCGTGTCAATGGCTGAATCTAATGACGCCGTTTCATCTTTCAGACGGAGTGCGCTGCCATCAAGTGTGATTTTTTGCTCGTCGACGGGGTAAATCTCTACCAGCATGTTGTTGCGATTTCCAAGGGCTTTTAAATCCTGGGTTTGCAAAGTCACGTCTGTATTGATTTGGCCACTCATGACGGTCATCAGTTTTTGTGCGCCCGCAACATAAGAGTTGTTGGAGTCATAGTCGCGATTCTGAACGATGGCCATTTTTAAAAGGTAAATACCGTCACGAAGTCTTTCGGATTCACCGCGCCCGTGAGCTAAGCTGGAGTAGACCAACAAGCGTGGCTCCATTTTTACCTGGATTTTTTTGGTGACCGTTAAGTTCAACAATGAGTCGACGTTGTAGTTGTAAGAAAGCGTGTTGTAGCTGAAACCTTCCACTAACAATTGAGTTCGTGGACGATTTTCCTGAGAACAGCTTAAAATTAACTTTTCACTTTGATCGACATAGCGCATGTCGCGCGCCAGAACGCCCATGGATTCCCAAGGGTTGACGATGATATCAAGTTTTTCGTTCATGCCCAGGTCCGCATTTTCAATCTGGACGAAACCTTTAAGATAGCGTTGGCAGTCAAAGTATTTGAAGGTGATGCTTTCATCCCAATTGATGCAAGAATTATTATCCGTTTTTACCGTCACACTCACAGGTGTTTCAGACTCAGACTGACGGTACTTCGTGACTTTGAAAGAATGCGCGCGCGTGTTTTTTTGATCCAGACCGTTGCGAACACAAGCTCGCACTGTATAAAACACTTCGCGGGTCGCCGTTTTTTCCTGACCTACGCGGATGAAGCGGAACTCTAATTGAGAAACCTCAATCTTTGGTTTTTGGTAAGTATCAGAATCAAAAACCACTTCCGGGGCGGCCTTCGTACCCATGTCTGCCGTTGTCGTTGAAGGAGCACCCGCAATCACCGGTGTGGTTTTTTGGGCGACTTCAGCCATTGTTGAGTTGATATAGCTGGCAATTTTAAAGTCTTTCGTTTGCGCGACGAGGGTGTTCAAACGCAGGAAAGAAGCGCCTTTGATTTGATCATATTCACCTAAAAGATAAATGCCGTTAAAACCCGTCAAACCTTGCGGGGCTTGGACCGGATCAAGCTCTAGACCTAACATCAACTGACCACGTGTTGGAATTGCCGGCAAGGACATCACGGATTTAACCCCTAACGAGGCATTTTCCATTTTGACATCCATGACCGGAGATTCGCTCAGCAGACGGCGGATTTCCTGACCGTTTTGTTGATACACGTGGATGATTTTAAGGCGGGCTTTGAAAGAACCAGCCTTCAACGGATACAGAACCATTTCGCCATTCATTTTTGTCAGTTGTAAAGCCGGAGCGGGGCGCATTTCCACTAGCAGTTGTACGCCGGCGCTAGTCAGGCTTTGTTCGGTCACGAACAAACGTCCATCTTCCACCCACAACGGGCGTGTGGTCATTTTGTTCTCTGCCGAAAAGCCTTTTAACGCTTTTGTGGATTCTTCCGCGCCGTTGACTAAAGCGGGGATGCTGTTGCCATCATCGGGATTTAGAACTGGCGACAGGTTTTCACCGTGAGACCACGGGTTGATAGCGAAGGCGACTTTTTGCACGCCTTTATGAAGGCCCAAGCCTTTGATTTTTCTTTCAATGCGGATGTACTGGGATTCGCCCAGGAAGTTGAAGGCGATCTTTTCCGCCCAAGTTAAACAACCGGCTTTATCCGAGGTCACTTTCGTGTTTGTTTCTTCGATCAGGAAGTCATGGCCCGCGATGACCTTGTCATAGGCGACATCCTTTAAACAAGCCTGAAGATTGAAAATCTTTGATGAGGGCAGTGCAAAGTCGCCAGACACGCGTACTTCCAGCGCTTTGGATTTATCCGCCATGGCCTGCGCGGTGAAGGTGGCTGCTGTCGTATTTTCACTTTCTTTGTCCTTAGGGGCTGGCAAGTTACATGCAGCTAAGACCGTCGAAAGTGAAAGTCCTAAAAGGGCTTTAACAAGATTCATCTTAGATGTTTGCATAAAAGGTCTCCAGCTTGATCAACAAAGTCTTTTCGCGGGATTGAATGGCATTTGAAAACATGACTTCAGCGTCGATGTATTTGATACCCAGGTTGAAGCCCTCTTTCTTGAAAGAAAGATACGTCTCTGCGGCGTAGCCAATGCGATTGGTCTCAAAGCCTGACGCATTAAAGTAGGCCACCGCAGCTTCCGGAGCGATTGAAAAATAGCTGCCTTCAAGCACCAGATCCAAACCTTTTGAAAAGTGAAATTCAGAACCAACATAGTAGCGATAAGCCATGTTTTGTTCGGACGGTGCTTTTTGATTCAAAATGTACTGTCCGCCGAAGGATAGATCCAGCAGACTGAAAACCGGGAACTCGATCGCCGTCGAAGCTTCGAGTCCTTCGTATTTGTAAAGGAATTCGTACTGAGCTTCCGAGATCTTATTGACCTCATTACCCAGAAGACGGGACTTTTGTGCGACCGCAGAGGGAAGATTGTTATAGACGAAATAGCCGACCGAATTTTTCCAATATAGATTTTTCGCCGCCTGCCAGTTTAGCTGTAAGGCCGCTGTATTTAAAGACGGCGTAGGTTCAAGTTCTTTGGTGTTGGTGCTGAAAGAAGTCGAAGTGGGAATGGCCGTTTCAAGTGCCAACAAGGATTTAAAGTCGCCGGATTTAAGGACACCTTCAAGACGCGCGGCTGGGAAAGCGATAGAATCCAATAAGATGGCCGTGTGCATATAGTCCTGATCCAGAGCCCCCGCGGTAAGACGGAAAAAAGAAAAAGGCGTATACTGAGCCGCCGCTTGTTTTAAAGTGATTTTATTTTCAGGTTGGTCGGCGCCATTCACGCTTTGAGTTTGGCCTGACTGAAGACGCAAAACGGGCTGTACATCGAGAAGCAAGGAAGAACTTAGGTTGTACTTGGCTTTAATTTCTGTGCGAATATCAACGATTTTGGACTGGCTTTGTTCGTCGCGCACGTCAGAGCCAGAAAGACGTATACGCCAATCGGCTGAAAACTTCTTGTCCTGCTTTGCCTCCGGTGAAGGCAATACGTTTTGACCTTGAGCCCACGCCTGTGCGCTCAGTATCAAAATGAGACAAACTGTCGAAGTCACAAACTTATTCATGCCAACCCCTGGTCACTGCCAAGAGTTATTTCAAGTTCCGTGCTCGCTATTGGCTGTTTTATTTCAAAATTACAAGACTTGGCAGAAACTCCCTTTACAGCTGCCGTGAATTGTCAGGGTCAATTTTCGCGCTGTGAGAGTCGCTCATGAATGTAGGGGGCTCTTCGCGCAAACGCCAAAAATAGAATTTCGTTTTTAATGTCGGGGCTCCGCATTTTGAGAGCAATATGCTCTCAAATTTTGTCTTTACACATCTGAAAAGTTACGGAGTAATGAGGTTATGAACGTGAATTCCAGTCTACAGAAAAAGCCGCAGTTAAGAGATTATCTAGAGGCTTCTTTTTATCTTCGAGATCTCTACAACTATCGCAAAGCAACGGAAGAAAGTTTTTCCTACGAATCCTGGGCTTTTGAACTTGATTTTCAACATCGGTCTTTTTTACGTCAGGTGGTTATTGGGCGTAGGGCTTTGACGGAAACCACAGCTCAGCAAATTGCTCATCGTCTTTTTACCGATCCGAAAGAACAAAGGCATTTCATGATTTTGTTCCATTACTCCCGCAGCCGTAGCCAGCAGGAACGAGAGATTTTCGGACAACAGTTGATGCAGATGCTTAAGGATAATTATGCGCAGATGGAAGTGGAACCTTCCGAGGATTTCTTAAGTTCGCCTCTTTTCCCCCGGCTTCAGGTTCTTTTGAGTTTGGGAGATCAGCACCGCTCCTTGCAGGAGTTATCTCGGCTTTTGCAGGCCGACTCATTCGAGATTGAAAAAGGGCTTTTGATTTTAACTCGTCTGCAACTCGCCCAAAAAACGGAAACGGGTTACAAGGCCACGGTCAACAGCTTTAAAATTCCCAATAACCTGGGAAGTCAGGTTCTGCTGGATTATCATCAGAGCAATCTGCAGGACGCGATCAAAGCCCGCTCGCTTCCGCCGGAGTTGCGTCGATATAAAAGTTTTATTTTGGCGCTGGCTCCATCGGAGTTTGAACAATTCTTGAAAAACATGGACGCTTTCGTCAAAGAACAGCTGCATAGATTCGATACTTCCAGCCAAGAACGGCGGCGTCTGTTTCAGGTCAGTATGAATCTATTTTCCGTCAGCACAGAACTGGATGTCTGACGAGAGCGCGCTGCTCTCATCAGACAAAAAAAAGATCTTTTTTTTAATAACGTAAACAACTTGGACAAAGTTATATTTCCTCGGCACCGCTAAGTGTCTGGAATCTCTTTTGGCTCTTTCGTGGCATGCGCCTTGCTTTTGTCTTTGGGAAATTCAACTCGAGGCCTCCGCGACCGCGTGCACTAAGAGTTCAAATTCAAGAGGTATCCATGAAGAAAGTAGTTCTTGGTGCATTGATCTTCGGATTGATGTCATCAGCGCATGCCGTGAAAACGTCAGGCACGGGGCAAATCGGCTCTGGCAACATTAACAATCTGGTCGAAAGTGATTTTAGTGGCAGCTATATTGTGGGCCGCCTGGCCATTGAAGGGCCTTATTACGTCGTTCAGTTTCAGGTGAACGAGGCCGGAGATCGCGTTGTTTTCAGAGATGCAAATATGGACAATGTTTCCGCTGATAACAATTGTGTCGGTGACAGCATGAAACTGAAAAACAATATTTTAGATGTCGCCGTATATTGTAAAAGTGCGGGCGAAACGCTCCGTTTCCAGATTGATGTGACGGGAGTTTCGAAAGAGGATTTGGCTAAAGGAGCCGACGTTCAGGTTCGCAGTGCTGCGACGATGAATCAGTGGATTCCCTTTAAGATCATCAAGCGCAACAAATCATTCTTCTAAAAAACATTTAAATTATAAAAAACAATACTTAATAAATTATAAAAAGGAAAAATTATGAAAAAACTAATTATGATCATCGCTCTTTTCGCCATCTCCAGACAAGCTCATGCTTTGTCATTGCAGCAGCTAGCAGGAACTTACAAAGTTACGACGGACATGGCTCCGATTAGCAACCTGGTTTCTTTGACTTCTGACGGAGCGGTGACTTTGATCGAGACGTCGCCTGACGGAAGAATTCAATGCGAAGGGCAAGCTCATCTGGGTGCCGACAGGGTGCTCACCAGCGAAGTAACCTGCACTAATGGCTTGGTTTTTGTTCAGAAGATTAATCTGAGCAAGGTTAAAGCACTGAAGTCATTTAAAGCGCCTGTTTACAGTTCTTTGTATGATGCAGAGCTTGAAATGGACTTCGTAAAAGTTAAATAAGGCTCCCTATAAAAGCGGCTCGTCGCGAAGGCGAGCCGCAAGATTTGCGGACAGCGGTCTAGTCAAACCTGTCAGTGCTTTATCGTCCTGGACTTGAGAGCTTTGTTGTTCCGAAGAGAGCTGACGAGTATGTTGTTTGAATGGTGAAACTGTTTTTTCTTTCTCTTCTTATAAGCACCTCGGCCTGGGCTCGGGAAACCTGGCTGGTGGCCACTCTTGATTGGCCTCCTTACACATGCTCCAAATGTCATCGTAATGGAATCGCGGCGGAAGCGCTGCGCAGCGCTTTGGCGAAAGAGGGCATTGTCGTTGAGTTTATTTTTTACCCTTGGGTTCAGGCCCAAAAAAACGGCAGCAAACAGAAATTCGTCGGCTATTTCCCTGCATGGAAGGAAGAAGTTCTTCCGGGATTTACGGCATCGGAAATTCTTTTCTCTTCGCCGGTCATTTTCGTGCAACGTAAAGATCGTCCCTTGGTGTGGAACCAGCTTAAAGATCTGAAGGGTAAAACCTTTGCGATCACTCGTGGTTACGGCAACACCGAAGAATTCAATGCTCTGGTTAAGAAAGGCGACTTTAAAACTCTTACGGTTCTAAGTGAAGAATCGACTTTAACCAAGTTGGTTGAAGGGGCGGTGGACGGCGTGTTGATGGATCTTCGGGTGGCGGAATACTATCTGCAAAACCAGTTTGCGCCTTATACCGATAAGATTGCCATCAACCCCAAAGTGATCGAATATAAAAACCTCTATTTTGCTTTTAATCAGTTCAATAAAGAAAAAAAGAAGAAAATTGACGGTCTGACTTTAGAGATGCCGCCTCTTTCGGTTGAGTCAGCACGATCGAAGTAAGAAAGTCGCCAAGACCCTCGACTTTTTAAAGCCTTTCAATGGCAGAAAGAACCCGCAAAGTCGAATTGCGATTCTTCCCAATTTCCGCCCGAATCTCTTCTTTGATATGCGGTATTTGCGCCTGTTGCTTTTTCATACGCTGAAGAAGCACGACCATGTCTGCAGAGGAATGCACGACCTGCACAATCATTCCTGAAGAAAAGTTTTTCTTTTGATAATAAAGAGCTTCGCGGTTGTTGCGATGTTGCGGGCCGACCATTACGGGAAGTCCCGCGGCCAAGGCCTCCATCACGCTGTGAACTTGTTTTTTGAAGGAACCGCCGATGAAGGCAATGTCGGCCCAGGTATAGAGCTCTGCCAAAATCCCGACCTGATCAATGATCAAGATAGATCCCGCGGGCCACGTTGTGGTTGTCGAGTAGCGCACGAAATCAAGTCCCAAATCCGTCATCTGCTTTTCCAACGCGTGCAGATGCGCAGGCGTTGTTTCATGCGGAGCGATGATCACACGAATATGCACGTTTTTAAGTTGGGCCAAAGCGGGAAGTAGAACCGCTTCATCCTCGGCCCAGGTAGAGCCTGCGATAAAAATAAAATCTTCGGGGCTGGGAATAAGATCGCCCTTAAGAATTTTAGGATTTTCCAGTCTATGAAAAACTTGATCAAAGCGCGTGTCACCACTGGCAACGACAGGAACCTCGATTCCCAAGTCGTCCAGATTTTGAATGTCTTCCGCGGAAACACAGTGAATCTCGGCGAGATGATTTAAAGTATAGCGGGTCAGATACCGAGTCATTCCTTTCAGTCTTGAAGAATTATCGGCAAAGGTTGCAGAAAAAAGCGCGGCAGGAATGTTTTTCTTTTTCACGACGGAAACCAAAACCGGCCAGACATCCGTGCGTGAAAAAAGCAGAACCCGGGGATTCCATTTTTCAACAAAACGGGCCAGGACAAAATCCAAATCCCAGGGAAGAGCTGCCCACACATCGACGTCATGCAGGCTTTCAAGAATCTTTTTGGCCGAAGGGGACGAGTATGTCACTAAAATAGGCGTATGAGGATGTTGTTTTTTCAACTCCCGAATCACGGGGCGCGCATATTCAATTTCACCACTGGCAGCATGAATCCAAAAGGGCCGAGCTTGGGCGATGTCTTGTTCGGAACCGGTTTTTTTAATTTTATAAAATCCATGATTCTTGTCTTCAATCATTTCCCGCAGTTTTCCTTTGAGAAAAGGGCGGAAAAGCTGCAACAGTAAAAAGGCCAGGGGCACCAGAATAAATTTATAAAAATAAAACATCAAAGAACTCATACAGAACGTCCCAATAACAGCTTCAGCTCCGTCGCGATTTGTTGAGGAGTGATGTCCACCATGCACTGATGAAACTTCTCTTTATTCACACAAGGTCCCTGCCCATGTTTGCTGCAAGGGCGGCAAGAAAGAGGAATTTCCATAATGCGTGTTGAAGGGCGGGAAGGAAAGCCAAAAGGGGCGGGGCCCATCATCGCGATGGCCTTTTTCCCCAGTTGTTCGGCGACATGCAGAAGGCCGGTATCCGCGCTGACCAAGGCTGCGGACTGCGCCACCACCGCAGAACTGACTTGCAACGAGCATTTGCCTGCCAGATTTAAAGTTCGGTCCGGGGCGACATCATGAATGTCTTCAATGAAAGAATCCTCAGGGCCGCCCAAAAGAACGAACTTCTGGCCGGGGCAAAGCAGAATCAACTCTTTCCAATACTCTTTTGGCCAGCGCTTTAAAAAATGTGCAGAAGAAGGTGCCAAGGCGACACTGCCCGCAAACTCACCTAAAATCTCGTGGGCCTTGCGATGACTTTCTTCGCTGGGGAAAATCTGTGGCGCGGGCGGCGCATACTTCGAAATACCCCAAGGCAACAAGGGCTCCAGTAAATCGCGTTGTCCTGAGAACGGCATTTCAAAGGTGTTGATGCGCAGACGGAAAAGTAAAAAGCGTTTCCAGCGGCGAATAGAGCGGCGAATAAAAGCGGGTCCCAGACCCAAGAAACCCCAAGGACGAAGGACAAAACTGATCACTCGCGAGCGGGTGTTGTTGTGGGCGTCATAGATATGGGTGAAACCTTCTTGGCGCATTTGCAGGCAAAGGTGAAGCAAGCCCTTGAGTCCGGCTTTACGGTCGAACTCCCAGATACGATCAATCGCAGGATGATTGAACAGTAACGGCGCCATGTCTTTGCGAGTAACCCAATGAACTTGGGCCTCCGGGTAAGTCTTTTTAATGGCCGCGGGAACACTGAGCGTTTGTACGACGTCGCCAAAGCTGGAAAAGCGAATGATTAAAAATTTAGCACTTTTAGGATCCCGTATTAACATCCCACAAATCCTAGCAAAGCCGCCGAAAAAGGTCACTTGTTTAAAAGTTTATAAAAGGAGAGTTCATAAAGTGGGCCTCGCCGGGCACAGGCTTTGATCTATAAGGATCAGAAGGAGGCCCATGGCTTTCAGAGTCCGACCCATTTTAGGGGCCATTTTACTATCTTTGTTAGGGTGCATCGGCACCCCAAGGGCGGCCTATGCCCAGGTCCAAACAGAGATGCGACTCTTCTCGGATTCGTTTATCAGCCCGACTTTTGAAGCCACGCAAAAGACCAATTATCAGTTTGTCGGTGCCCAGCTAAAAACAGACGTCTTTGCCGAAGATCCACTGAAAATGGATGTCGCCGGAGGTGTGGCGATGGGAGAGCCGTTACTGAATTATCTGAATATCTCAGAGTTCTACGTGCAAAGCCGTCAGAACGAAAACGAGACGTATTATATTGGCCGTAAGCGCCTGTTATGGAACGAGTTGGATGCCCGTTGGGATTTGGGTGTGTGGGAGCCTCTTTTTAAGTGGAACCCTTTGCAGCCAGAGCGGCAGGGACTGATTGGTATCTTCTATCAAGTGGATAAGCCGTACTACACCTTGGTTCTTTTTGCCTCGCCATTGTTTTTGCCAGATCAGGGGCCCAGTTTTGAAATTGAAAATGGCAGCTTCGTGAAGGGAAATCCCTGGTTCCGTCGTCCCCCTGAAAGTATTAAAATCTTCAGCGAGGCCACGGCGATTGATTATAACTTCGATCGTCCCAATGAAACCCAGGTGGTTTTGCAGAACTCATTCGGAGCCAAGGTGTCCTTTGGCGATCCACAAAGTCTGCGAGCGCAAATGAGTTATACCTATAAACCGGCAAACCAATTGGCCATCGGTTACGATGGAAATTTAGATATGGCCCAATTAAAAGGTGCGGTCGAGTTACAACCGCAGGTCTTCTATCATTCTTTGGCGGGCCTGGATGTCACCTATAAGGTGGATCAAGTGCGCATGGGGGTCAGTGGCATGTTTGACCGTCCTAATAAAGATAAGATCTTCGAAGAGCAGTGGACTCATCCGGTTTTTGAAGATGCCGTTTTACTCAGTCCTTTTATTGAATGGACGAATGGCCGCTGGGGCGTGAATCTTCAACACCTGGATATTTTCGGCGGTGATGTGCGTGAGGAAGGCGAGCTTGCCAATCCCAATCGTGCCGCTTTGATGACTCGGTATCCTTATAAACAGGCCCAGCAAATTTCCCTTTTGACGAACTATGCGTTTGGTAAAAACCGCCGTCTGATCGGCAAGCTGAGTTTCACCCATTCAGATAAAAATCAGTTTGATTTGATCCGTTTGAGTGCGCGTTTCCGACTGTCAGGCATCTGGTCTTTGGTGGGCGAGATGCAGATGGTGAAAGCCGGGGAATTGACCGCTTCTAACCAGAATGAGATTGCGCAATTTGTGAATAATGACCGTTTGATGTTGGGAGCCGCATATGTTTTTTAAAAACACCTTCCGCATCCTCACGTCTGTCACGGTGGCGCTGACGTCGGCCGGTTGCAGTGAATTCTTAAATGGCAAAAAGGCCGAACCCCAGGTCATGGAACTTTCCGACGCTCGTTTTAAGTGTCTGCAAAGCCTGCCTCAGCAACTGCAAAAATTTTCAGTCGGAGAAGCGCAAGAACAGGACATCCGCGATGGTGCGGATTGTATGACGGAAGCTCTGCTTTATTTCAATAAGCGCACCTTTGGTTCACTTCCGAATGCTTACACTGTTGAAGAAATGCGTAAGTTTTTTGGAAAGTATTTTTTGAAAGAAAATAACGTCAGTCCGCAATTTGCCGCAGAACTGATGAAGATCAAACGGGCTCTTTTAGGGGGCTCAACGACATATATCACCAAAGAAGAGATCGTGCATATTGTCGAGATCATGAAGGTCGTGCGTGATGAGGCGGTTCTTCTGGCGCCGCATATCAAGATTCTCTTGAATCAAAAAACTCAAAACACAGCGGAATGGGAACAGATCAGTCAGGCGACCGATCAATTGCGTCGGGCTTTGCAGCGTCTTTTAGAAAAAACTCAAGTGTCAAAATCAGAGTACAGTTTTGAAGATGCCAAAAAAGCTTTGGCGGGTTTCTCGGAATTTATTCGCGGGGAAACACCGTTTGCGCCGTATGATCAATACGGTGAATGGATTCCTGTGGTCGAGGCGGTTAAAAATGTCCTGATGGGCGAACGCGCGCAATTCACCAGTCAACAGCAGTGGAGCGACAGCCTTGATACCCTGATTAATCTTTACGAGTTGGCGTTGAAGTATCACTACTCATTGAGTGATCTGCGCTTTGAAGATCGCAGTAAGTTGCGCCAGGTCAGTCAGTTTATGGGACAGGCTTTGCAGCTTCTTCAGAACTCGCACACTATGAAAACCACCGGGCGCATCGCGATCAAGGACATCGACAATCTGATCTTACAGTTGACCACCAAGTTCCCTAGCACCGCCAGTGAAAAAGCCCTGAAAAAAACCTATCGGGCGGTTTTGATCAAAGTTCTTGATCCGGAAAGAAAGGCTGACACGCGGGATTTGCAAGGTCTTGAACGCAAACATTTGGCGACGATTTCTCGCGAATTCAACATCTGGCGTCTGCATCAAAGCTTTATTGATAGTTTGCAGTTCGAAGAAAAAGAAGGCGGGTACACGCAAAGCGAACTTTTTGAAGCCTACAAGAAATTCAATCGTACTTTTGTGATTGAAAAAGGCCTGGTCGACGACGCTTTCGAGCAGCAGGCCTTGGAGCTGGCATGGCAGGACTTTGGCGAAATTTTGCAGAAAAATATCCCGGTCAGCTTTAATGATGAGGGTCGATTGCTTATTACCCGCAATGCGAATCAATTGAAGCAGACGTGGAAGTCGTTGACGAAGGCCAATTTGATCCGGGCTTTAGCGCGTCTGTTAACAATTGGCTGGGGCGAGAATGCCACGGGCCGCATGACGTCGGCCTTTATTTCCCAACAAGGTTTGATCAACTGGTACGATGATTTTCAAGAGATCGGTCGTGACTTGAAAGCTTTTGATCCGCGGTCGGCCAACTCGGGCGGTCGCAGTTTCCTCGAGGCCAATTTCTTTACCTTCAGCGGTAATGGGGATCAGGCGATGGATCAAAGTGAAACCTATGAGTTCGTCAGTACCTTAGTGGCGGCCGGTCTATCGTCGGCGCAAGCTCTTCAGAATCATATGGCGCTTGCGGGTTGTGAGGTGAAGGAAAAAGATGTGTTTGGCAATCCCTATATCAATCAGGGTTGTTTCCGAGATAAGCTGCATAAGCACTTTCATTACTACTTCAATAATCTTCCCGGTATGGTGCAATACGTACAAAGTCTTAGTGTCGCCGACTGGGAGCAGTTCTACCGTCATTTGGCGGTTGCCGCCGAAGCGCCGGGGCAGAAGCCCGGCCTGATTGAAACGGCGAACATTCGCACCCTGGTCACAATTCTTCACTACATCGAAGGGATGATGGTGATGTACGATGCTGATGGCAGCAGCACACTTTCTTTAGACGAGATTTATGCGGCGTCACCGCGCTTTATGTCGTTCTTTAAAACCGTCACGGATACAAAATCCGAGACTCTTTTAAAAGAGGGCTTCGCTTATCTCGTGTTTAGAGGCTCAATCCCCGGTGCGGGAGCGCTGGCGGGCTTCCAGTGGGATAAAATGTGGGGTGTTGAAGACGCCCAACGCATGGAGATCGCGCGTATCTTTGGAACCTTGAAGGATCAATTGAACAAGCCCAAAAAGTAAGATAAGGTCAGGTCATGATCTTAAGGGTTCTTCTTTGTTTACTTCTTGTGACGACCGCTCAGGCGCATTCATCGATGGATGAGGAAGTTCCTATTATTCTGCGCGGTCCGGCGGCAGAAGGGTCTCGCAATTATCGTCCCGAGGCGCGAGCCCGCATTCAAAGCATTATTGATCACAAAACCTTAAAGGCCGAAACCACCTTCAACGACTGGCATGTCGGAGAAGTCCTCGCGCTTGAGTCGCACACGCCTTCAATAGGCGTCATCGGCTTTGTCGAAGTTTCAGGCATTGAGAACAAACAGGATGGCACCTACGAGCTGACCTGCGAACTTTTGCGCCAATCTCGTCTTAACTTCGTGCAGGTGGGAGACCAGTTGATGCATCTGGATCTCAGCACGGAAAACGAAAAATACAAAGGCTCTACGGATCTCATTGTCAAAGAATCCGATAAAAGTATTTCTTCGAAGTACAAACCTCTTTTCACTCAAGGCCTGGCTGTCGGCGAAACTGCCGAAACGCTGTGGGAAGGCGAGTTTCTGGTCACCTGGTTCGGACAATTAAGCTACGGTGTTCAAGAGTGGTTGACGGTCAACACCATTGTTCCGGCGAATTTTATTGGCGCTCCCAATGCGGCGGCCAAAGCAAATATTTATAAATCCTATTCGAACGTGCTTTCAACAGGGGTGAACTTCGCCAAAATCCCGAGCGAAAGCCGCAGCACTCTGAATTTAAATATTTATTGGGATTCGATTTCCTCTGAAACCGTGGTTTCGCACACTCTTTTGACCTTGGCTCTTTTTAGTTTCGAGGATGCGGCAGATGCGACGGCTATCAAGTCTTTGGGAACAAGCTCTTTGCAGTCCGGTTATGAATTTATCCTGGGCAATTGGGATCGTGTTCTTCTGGGCCCCTCGTATAACTTCGAAAAAAAGGCCGTCGGGGGTTATCTGACCTATCTTAAAATCTGGGATAAGTTCCATCTCAGTTTTTCGATCAACTCTACCAACATCACTTCTTTCAAGCTGTCACCGACGGACGGATACTACGCGCTGTTTGACGCCTACTGGAGATTCTAGTGAATCGTTTTTTCGTTTCAACTCCTTTGGATTATGAAGAGCGCACTTTGGCCGAAATGAAAGAGATCTGGCCCTATCTGCTAGGGAAGGACGCGAAAACCCACGCGTTGCCTTTTCCCGAAGTGGATGTCGTCCAAGGAGGGCTGGAGTTTGACACGGATTTGTTCGCAGGCTTACAACTGAATTTCTTTTTGAAGACGGCCAATCGTGTTCTTTTGCGGATGGCCTCTTTCAAGGCCCGTGATTTACCGAAGTTTTATCAGAAAATGAAAGCTCTTCCCTGGCGCGAATACCTGGCTTCTGCCAACGTCGAATGGGAAGTGGCCGCGCAAAAAAGTCGTTTGAATAATGAAAAACGACTGCAAGACAGTGCGGAATCCGCCTTGCAAGAGCTTTTCAAAGGTATGCCTGCGGGCGAGCTGTGTGGTTCGATTTACATCCGCATGGATGATGATTTGTGCACGATCAGTTTGGATAGCACCGGAGAACACTTGCATAAGCGGGGCTGGTCGGTTTTAAAAGGTGAAGCGCCACTGCGTGAAACCATCGCCGCATTTCTTCTGAAAGAAATGATGAGCGACTTGACCCCAGCGGAATTGTCGCAGGTGACTTTGCTAGATCCAATGATGGGGTCGGGAACCTTGCTCAGCGAGGCGCGGGCCTTAGGCAGCGGGCAATTTGCACGACCCTTTGCTTTTCAAAAGTGGAAGAAGGCGCCAAAGCTTTTTCTTTCCCCGAGCTTTGCGCTTAATTATGAAATACCGGCCGCTTATGGTTTTAAAAAGTTTGTCGGCTTTGACATTAAAGAAGAGATGATTCCGGCGGCAGAAAAAAACTTTGCCGAAGTGGAGCGTCAGCTGCAATCCGTGCAAAAAGGACAGTTTAAGGCGGTTCCCGCCGAATTTAGGGCCCAGGATGCGCTGGAGGGAAGCTACGCGGGCGCGGAAGGCCCTCTTTGGTTGGTCTCCAACCCACCTTATGGGGAGCGCTTGCCGACGGCCATAAAAGGGGGCCTGAAGGGGCTTTGCGAGGTTCTTTGCCGTCAATACAGCCCACAACGCCTGGGGATTTTATATCCTGAAAAGGAGCGAGTGCAGAGTCCTCCGGCGGGCTATAAAGTGTCTAAGGAGCTTAAAATCAATAACGGGGGGCTGCGCTGCCTGTTTACGATTTTGACACGTCTGTAAATTTTTAGGAATTGGTTAGATTTGCGGGAAAGGACCGAGGTTCCACTAGAATCTTGTGCTTTTTCAGGATAGATTTCCGAGCCATGAAAACATCCGCCATTTTATCCGCTTTATTTGTTTCTTCTGCCCTCTTAACAACGGCCTGCACCCCTCGTGATGTCTCTGTGACAGATAAAGACACGCGCGCAAAAATCCAGGCTCAGAATGCCCGTAAAACAGGAAAACCTGTTGCTGGCGGTGCTGACTTTAAGATCGGTGGATATTCAGGATCAGCTCTTTTGGCGGATCGGGCGATTGAAGCTTTAGAAGTGATTCGTCTGGCGACTTCTGAAGAAAAAACTGAAAAATCTCAATATAAAGTGTCAGAAAAAACGGCGCTCAAGGATGGCGAAGGTTATTCCGTTGTTTTGAATGCGGCCAATGATGTGTTGTCTTATGACGTCGACGGTGTCGAATACAAGTCCACTTTGAGCAAAAGATGGAATGTGACGGTGAGCACGGCGGCAGGTAAAATTCAATCTGTGACGGCGGTTGCGGAAAAGGCCAAAACAACGATCGATAAAGAAAAAGGCGTGACCTTCCTGAATGTCGCGGAAAATGAGATCAAACTTGTTTTAGCAGCGGTGGAAGGCTCTGATTCCTACAAAGTGTCTTTGGAATCAAAAGGCTCGGTAAATGGTCGTTTGAATAAAGCGGCTAACACCGGCAGCATGGACACATCGGTCAGCTTTCTAGTGGACGGTGCGGGTTTAGAATCCGGAAAGGCGACCCTTACGAAGTTTGACGGCAAATTCGTTTTCACGAAAAAAGACACCACCAAGCCGAATACAAGCTCTGCCAAGGGAGAGCTGACTGTGGATCTTGAAGGCTTCTGTCATACAGCTCAAGGTAAGTTGACCTTAGGTGGTTCCAACCCTAAGAACATGATTCTTTCCAAAACCGGCATCGTGGTGGAAGGAACAAAATTTAAAATGACGACAGCCACGTGTGGTAAAAGTCCGACAGTCGATTTCAGTCGCTTGTTTGTCTGGTAAGTTTTTAAAAAATAAAGACGAAAAAAAGCCGCGAACTTCGCGGCTTTTTTATTTTTAAAGAGGGCTTACTTTTTACCCTTGGCTTTCTTTGACTCCTTGGCAGGGGTCTTCGCGGGAACTTCTTCTTGCACCGGGTTTTTGGCCTCACTTCGTTGTTTCAAACGAACATAAAGAGGGAAGTGATCGGCCACGCCTTCCATTTTGTCGTAGTCCCAGCGCTTGGGGTATTTTCCTTTGGAAAGATGCACATCATCGTAGCGAATCACATCGATGGTATTCGGAAGCATTTGGTAGCTGCCTTTGCCATCGGCAAGGAGAGCTTTGCTATAAATGTGCGCATCTAGGAAGGACCATGATTTACGATAGTTGTGTGTTCCGGGACATTCTTTACAGCCGACGAAGTGAGAAACCGCGCCGCCTTGTTGGAAGATATCGCGGAAGATGTGATTCTTTTCTTCTTCTTCGTGAGTGATATTCAAGTCACCTCCGAATACCACCATGGCATCGGGCCCTTTGGCTTTCATCAGCTCCACAGCGAAAGTGGCGATTTGCTGGCGCCAGTAAGTGGGGTTGGCTTGAGAAGGGAAGTGGGCCGCCATAAATGTAATGGGATCGCCATTAGGGGCTTTGACCGTGACTTCCAGGATGCGGCGCGAACGCTCCATCCATTCACGATCCTTTTCTTCTTTTGGTTTCCAGGGGATGGGATGCAAAACCGGTTTACCGACAACAGGCATACGGGACAAAAACGCCAGATTGATACCGCGTTTATCCGGCCCATCGATAATCACTTCTGTGGTATAGCCGGCGTCCTTAAGATATTCCGTGTTTAGTTTATGCAGGACCACGTCACTTTCGATTTCCATGATCATCAGCGCATCAGGTCCCTTACCGTCGACACCTAAAATCACTTTGGCGACGTTAGCTAGTTTTTTATTGAGGGCTGCTTCGCTCCAGTCGGTTCCCAAACACTCGTTACGGCGATAGGAACTGTCATTGTTTTTGACACAGGCCTCGCGCAGTTTAGGGTCGGCGTTTTTCGCCGAAAGCGGCATATAGGTCTCATCATTGTGACCAGGGGTTTTGACTGTGTCGAAAAGGTTTTCGACGTTGAAGGACATCACGCTCACTTCGTCAGCAGCTTTGGGCGGAAGGTCCCATTTTTCTTTTTTAAAGGAAACTGCGCAACCCGCCAGGGTTAAAAGCGCGATGCAAAGGATGAGTTTTTGAATAAGTCGTAAATTTTTCATGACGTCACACTAAGGGGTTTGTGGACTCATCTCAAGTCGAAAGAGTTTTAGGATTACGTTGAGACATACTATGTCTAAACTTTGGATATTGCGCAATGCATAGCGCTATGGCATAAACACCTCGATCCAGTCTGGAACTTGAGGAGTACGTATGTTGAGAAAATCGCTCGCTTTAGCCCTTTCCTGCCTTTTCGTGGCGTCCCCTTCGTTGGCGGCGGTTCTAGATGGTGAGGATTTCGGGCAGATTTCCACTTCCGCGGGGCGTTTCAATGACTGGAATATGTCGTTCTTCTCGATCGCGTCTGTGCAAAATATGAAGCCGGGCAAAAAGGCGACAGACACGCGTTCTATGGACACCTACAGCTATCTTTCTTTGAACTACAAGCTGGATTCCAACAGCCGCGCTTCTTTGCGTGTCCCTTTCAATTTCACCACTCAAGGTCAAAATGAATATGGCGACGAAGTGACTTCGGATTTTTCTTTGAACGACATTCACTTCGTTTATTCAAACTACGACTTAGGTTACATCGGTGATGTGGATCTTTCGGGAAAAGTGAAATGGTATTTGCCGACAAGCCGTGTTTCGCAAAATCAAAAGACCATCAGCAAGATCCGTCTTGAAGGTTATGCGGATTATTCTTTGTCGCGCTCTATTTTGGTGGCTTATGTCGCGAAGCCCGATATTTATTTGCAAAGTCAGACAGCCTCTTTCAATCAGGATGTGCCACAGTTTGATGATGGTGGTTACGTCTACGATCCTCGTCAGACAACAAAACAGTTTGGTATAGAACACTTTCTGCAATTCCAATGGGACATCAACTCGATGTTCAGTATTACGACAAAATCCGGTTTCAACGAAAGCTGGTATCACACGTCGAACGTGGAAGATCTTGAAGGGAACCATGTCACAGCTCTGCGCTTGGGTGCAAACTTGTGGATTCGCCCTATGCGTGGTCTTTCCTTCACCTTGGGTGTTAGCAACGACACGATGTTAAATAGCTACCGCGGCAAAGACATCGCTTTCGCCGAACCTCAGAATACCCAGTATTCTTTGATGACGAACGCCTGGATCTTCTAGTTTTCTTCGATCGATCTTAACAGGGAGTTGGATTTAGCCACTCCCTCGCTATGTCTTTCAGTCAAAAAATATTTCTTATTATAATGTGAAAGAATGCTTTTGCAGAGTCAGGGGATTGGTGAACGCAAGCTCATGGGCTTCCAGTTCGATTTTTTCTTCTGTACTGATTTTTGCAGCCCCATAGGTGTGATCGCCTACAATCGGATGTTTTTCGCAGCCCAATTGGGCCCGAATCTGATGTGTTCGTCCCGTAAGTAAATGAATTTTAAGTTCACTGCGGTTGTCGGCAAGCACATCCATATTCAGAATTTCCAGAACACAGTCTTGCCAGCCAGGTTGGAACTGCCGCGACACCGTTTTGGGGGCGCGGGGAGAAGGCTCCATATAATGAGTCAGAATTCCCGTTTGCAGACTCTGGCCCTCGACGACCGCTTTATAGATTTTGGTCATCTCGCGCTGCACGAGCAGTTTGTTGAATTCGCTTTGAAAGTGCAGATTCTTGGCGAAGACGATCAAACCTCGTGTCGGTACGTCCAGCCGATGAGTGACAAAGAGCTCGTATCCCAGCGCCTGACTCAGATAGTTTTGCAGATGTTCTTGATCGTTGTCGACGCTGGCGTGAACCGGAATGCCTGAGATTTTATTAGCCACTAAAAAATTTTCGTCATCAAAGATCACGCGTTCTTGCCAGCGCAGATTCGCGACTGGAAAACGGCGAGGCTTGGTGTGCACGCGCAGATAGTCGCCAGCAGAAACCGAGGAATTTTCTTTAACTCGTTTGTGGTTCAAGTAAATAGATCCAAGACCCAGCAAAAATTCGATCTCAGTCCGGTCGAGGTGCAAAGTGCTTAATAAAACATCAATAAGTCCTCCCGACTGAGGACTTATTATGTGTCTTACTCCATATTCAAAACCTCTGGCACTCTGCATACTATTCCTTAACGAAGAAACTACACATAGCACGGTGTAGCAAGTGTGTTCAAGTGCGATGCTTTCCCGCATAGTGGGTGCCTTAGGAGAACAGGATTTGGAATTTGCTAACGAGCCCATATTTCAATGGATGTCGCAATTCGCCTACCAACCCGGTACGGTTTACGCGGCATTAGTTGGTATGATGATGCTTTCGGCTGTGGGTTTTCCTTTGCCGGAAGAAGTGACCCTGATCAGTGTAGGGATTTTGGCCTTCATGGGGGCGCATCCTCAACATTTTCCGCCGCCGTTTCCTGGCGCTCCGGTTGTCAATGTTCATACCGCTTCGATTATTGCTTTCACCGCCGTGGTGGCCGCCGATTTCATTATTTATCTGATAGGGCGGGTCTTCGGACGAAAGATGCTTTATCACCCACGGGTGCGTAAGTTTTTTCCTGAGCACATGATGAAGCGTGTGGAAGAGTGGACACATAAATACGGTGCTTATGCCTGTGGGATTTTCCGCTTTACACCCGGCCTTCGTTTCCCGGGGCACCTTGCCTGCGGTATGCTTCGTTATCCCGCGTGGAAGTTCATCGTGATCGATGGTGTGGCGGCTTTGATCAGCGTGCCCACGCAGATCTATCTTTTGGCCCATTACGGCGAACCTATTCTTAAATATCTTCGTCAATTTAAGCTGGTCGTTTTTGCCATCATCGGATTGTTGATTGTTTATTTTGTCGCAAGAAAACTGCGAGCCAAGTGGTTGCAGCGTGCCGCTGAAAACAATGGATAGAAATAAAAAAGGGCCCCTTCAGGCCCTTTTCTTTTTTGGTTTAACCGGCTTTTTTACCGTAAACCGTTTCGTCGTTCACCTCGCAGCATAAGTGCAGGGTGACGGGTTTTGTATGCGACACGGGTTCAACATCTTTCCAAAAAATCTTTTCATAGCCACTTTGTAAGCCGAAAATTTCTTCCCGAATTTTAAACAGCAATCCTGCTGGTGAACCCAACAACCAGTCCATTTGCACCAAATAGAAAGCCTCTTCCAGTTCCACAGGGTTTAGGGAAGAAACAAAAGAGGGAGGAAGATTGTCCACGAGGTGACAAGCATTGTGCGAGTACTTATGGAAGGCCTTTTCCATAGGATTTACGAAAAGCTTTTCTACGCGGGGGTCCGGAGTTCTGGGGCCTGAAAATGGTTGCGAGAACTTCTTGAAGTTCCAATACAGAAGAGCGTCGTTAACAACGTATTCCGCACGCGGCAAATAGTCGGTGATCGCATCGACTTTTACACCTTCGTGTGAGGCATCTTCCACGTGCGCGTTGTGATCAATCGCCACAAGACTGCGCAGATGATAAAGGAATGAGTAAAGCGCCTGCAATTTTTCAGTGAAGTTTTTTGAAAAATTCAAACCGAAATTATAAAGCAAAGGGGCGCCAATCTTGTTTTCGAAAGAAGCAAAGGAATCTAAAAGAGGCCACAAGGCTGTCAGGTCCACGCCCCACGGCTTGATCGCCATTTCAAAGTGTTCTTGGAATTGGTCTTCAAACTCCGCGCAGACTTCTGGATTCACGACGGCTAAGTGTGATTGCAGGGCGCGCACGCGCTTTTGACAGCGTTCATAAAGTTCTGAATGGGGATCTAAAGCCTTCCAAGCTTCCACCGCGAAAGAGTAATCCAGATGAGGAGTGGCGATGGGACTTTTAATATAGTGATTGAGTTTGACCAATGACAATCCGGTCAAAGCATCCGCATGATATTTAAACGGAGCTGTGGGCGAAAATTTTTTATAATTTTCTTCCTGATTCCAGAATTGCACTTTTAAAGGACGCCACGTGGCTCCTTTATCCATTGTTAACTCAAAACCCAAACGCAAGCTTTTATGCTTCATGGAAGACTCCTTCAAAGGCATCTGCTTCTTTACGAGCGCAAAGAATCAGGCTTCTTTCCTATCGGCGGAAATTGAATCTTGTTCGAGTCCTGCTTTTTAAGGTACAACCAGGACCTATGGTTGGTTTTGGATTTTGGATCGATGCACATGGACACCTTGCGGACCCCCGGTGGGCGGGCCTGCAAGACGCGCTGATAGAAGAAGCGCGGGGCAAAGGCATTCACTTCTTTATGCAAGGAGGTGTGGGGCCTGAAGACTGGGTTCGCCAGCAAGAACTTAAGAAACGTCATCCCCGTCATATCGGCCTGTGCTTCGGACTGCACCCTTATTGGGTGGCGGAGCATGATGAAGACGCCTGTGAAGAGGCTCTTAATCAGCTTGCGGTGGCCTTGCCAGAGGCTTTGGCCTTAGGGGAAATGGGACTGGATTTCAGACCTCATATTATGAAAGAGTCGCGGGAGCGACAGCTTGATGTCTTCGCGCAGCAGATTGAACTGGCGCATTTTTCGCAAAAACCGATGGTTCTTCACTTAGTACAGGCCCACGAGGAAAGTTTAAAACTTCTAGACCTGTATGGCGTACCCCAACAAAAAGGTATGGTACATTCTTTCAATGGCAGTGCGGCGAAGGCGCGGGATTTTCTAAACAGAGGCCTGTATCTTTCCATCGGCGGGCCGGTGTGCCGTCCTGATAACAAGAAATTGCATCAGGCCGTGAAAGAAATGCCCCTGGAATATCTTCTGATTGAAAGTGACAGCCCCGATCAACCTCCTCCGGCCTATAAAGACGGTTTGAATCCTCCGGAAAGCATTTGGGAGGTGGCAAGAACTATAGGGGAGTTAAAATCACTTGATCCTCTGGAAATATTAGATATCACTACGGGTAATTTTCACAGACTGATAGGGAAACAAACGGAGACTCCATGAACCAAACTCCTGACCAACAAAACCTACAAACGAATCTGCCACAACCTCAGGAAACAGAATATGTTCTGCACCGTCGCTTTGACCGGATGGGACGCTTGGTGGGTGATGAGGTGATGAAGAAGCTTTTCAACACGCACGTGATGGTCATCGGTTTGGGTGGTGTAGGTTCTTGGGCCGCGGAATCTTTGGCGCGCTCAGGTGTTGGTAAGCTTACGGTGGTGGATTTTGATGAAGTTTGTATCACCAACGCCAATCGTCAGTTGCACGCCTTGCAAGGTCTGGTGGGCAAGAAGAAGGCCGAGGTTATGGGCGAACGCCTTCGCAAAATCAATCCTCAGAACACTGTGAACGTCATTCCGGAGTTTTACAATGAAGAGAACTCGGAAATGATGTTGTCGTGCAAGCCTGACTATATCGTGGATGCGATCGATAATATGACTGCGAAAGCACATCTTTTGGCAACGTGCAAAGAGCGCGGAATTAAAATTATCACTTCGGGTGGTTCGGCCGCAAAAATGGATCCACTTCGAATCAAGCTGAAAGATTTAGGGGAAACTTATGCGGACCCCATGGCCGCTTCGATT
Organism: Bdellovibrio sp. ArHS; assembly: GCF_000786105.1. Classification (NCBI taxonomy): domain Bacteria; kingdom Pseudomonadati; phylum Bdellovibrionota; class Bdellovibrionia; order Bdellovibrionales; family Pseudobdellovibrionaceae; genus Bdellovibrio; species Bdellovibrio sp. ArHS. The sequence goes on along the minus strand of NZ_JTEV01000018.1, from coordinate 45,034 downwards.
CGCAAGATTTTGCGTCAGAAGTATAATTTCCCGGATAAGAAGAAGTTCGGCATTCCTTGCGTTTTTTCGGATGAAATTCCACGTCTGCCTGAAGAATTGAAGTATGACAATGGCCAGGGCTTTAAATGCGTTTGTCCGACAAAAAGCAGTCTGCATGGGTGTGACAATCGTAACATCATTCATGGCACGGCCAGCTTCGTGACAGGTTCTTTTGGACTTGCGATGGCGTCGTATATCGTGAATGAGATTTATGCGTCCGTGAAAAATCCAGAGGTGCAGCCATGATCGTTGCTGCTTGGTTCACGCTTGTTGCATTGGTGATTTTGACGGGCTTTGTAATGTTGGGTCTGACTTTTCGGCACTGGTATCAGCAGAAGAAGTTAGCGCAACCTCCTAAAGCAAAATAACACCGCAGTGCTCGCTTGAGTTGCGCCTCAGTTCGCAGTAACCTGAATTGCGAAAGAGGTGCCGCCATGAAGCTCAAGATTCCATACCAGGATAAAATCACTCTGGGATATTCTTTGGCTCGGTCCGCTCACTTTGCGGCCCAGCAGTTTTCACTGCCGATTTTTGAATTTCTGACGACTGGCAAAAGAAGGCATCCACAGTCTTTAGAATTGGCGAAAATGAAACGGGCATATGCGGAACTTTATCAGTTGTTAAAAAAAGACGCCGACAATATTCAACACGGTTACTATCCCATTGACGTACTAAAACCAGAAAATTTGACCGAACATTTTCGCCGTTATCCGCGAATCATCATGGATGGCTATCAAATTGCGAAGCGTCGCACAGACAAAAGAAATAAGGACTTTGGTGACGAAGCCAATGAATTCCTGAAAGAGCTGCCGGAATACTACCAGCGTAATTTTCACTTTCAAACCGGCGGTTATCTGACCAAACAATCCGCAGACCTTTACGAACATCAGGTGGAAATTCTTTTTTCTGGCGCGGCCGATGCCATGCGCCGATTGATTATACCTCTGGTGAAAGACATCTATCCGGGACAAGGGGAAGGGTTGCATTTTCTGGAAGTGGCTGCGGGGACGGGGCGCCTGACTCGCTTTATGAAACTGGCGTTTCCAAAGGCGCGAATCACCGTCTTGGATTTAAGTTATCCCTATTTGAAAAAGGCCCAAGACAATTTACATGATTTTGCTCGGGTGGATTTCGTGCAAGGGGCCGCCGAGGACTTGCCGTTTCAAGCGGGCAAGTTTGATCTGGTTTATTCTTGTTTTCTTTTTCACGAGTTGCCTTTGGAAATTCGTCGACAAGCCATTGCAGAAGCTTATCGAGTTTTAAAAGAGGGTGGTGTCTGTGGTTTTGTCGACTCTGTGCAAAAAGAAGACGCCAAGGATTTCGATTGGGCCTTAGAGCAATTCCCTGTGGATTTTCATGAACCTTTTTACAAGAACTACACGGTGAATCCCATGGAGGGTTTGTTGTCCTATCAGGGCTTTGAGAAAATCCGCAAAGATCAGGGTTTTTTTGCCAAAGCCGTTGTCGCGCAAAAGCCATTCTCTGCTTGAGTTTTGCAGTAAAAGTGCTACCTTCTGGTGCTTTGATGGCAGCTAGAAGTCTTTAACGGTTTTCACATGGGTGAAGCCTTTCAGCTTTCATTAAATACATAAGGAGCTAGAAATGGGACCAATTACTCAGTTTATCGATCATCATTATCGCCACTTCAATGCGGCGGCACTTAAAGACGCTGCTAAAGGTTACAAAAAGCACATCGATAACAAAGGCCAAATGCTGGTGACACTTGCGGGCGCTATGTCGACGGCAGAATTGGGTCTTTCTTTGGCTGAAATGATCCGCCAAGGAAAAGTTCACGCTATCTCTTGCACAGGTGCCAACCTTGAAGAAGATGTATTCAACTTGGTTGCGCATAATCACTACGAGCGTATTCCGAACTACCGCGACTTGACTCCTCAAGATGAACAAAAGCTTTTGGAAAAGCATTTAAATCGCGTGACTGACACTTGCATTCCTGAAGAAGAGGCGATTCGCCGTATTGAAAACGTTGTTTTGGAATATTGGCAAGACGCTGATAAAAAAGGCGAGTCTTATTTCCCGCACGAGTTCATGTACAAAATTCTTCTTTCTGGAAAACTTGAACAGTACTACCAGATTGATCCGAAAAATTCTTGGTTGTTGGCGGCGGCGGAAAAGAATCTTCCGATGGTTGTTCCAGGTTGGGAAGACTCTACATTGGGCAACATCTTTGCTGGTCACTGCATTAAAGGCGACGTGAAAAAATCCACCACAGTCAAAGGTGGTATTGAGTACATGAAAACTTGGGCTGAGTGGTACATGGGTGCTTCAAAGGCGGCTCCTGTAGGCTTCTTCCAAATCGGTGGCGGTATTGCAGGCGATTTCCCGATCTGCGTGGTGCCGATGCTTGAGCAGGATTTAGGACACGAAGATGTTCCTTTGTGGAGCTACTTCTGTCAGATCTCTGACTCGACAACTTCTTACGGTTCTTATTCCGGTGCTATTCCCAATGAAAAAATCACTTGGGGTAAATTGGCTCCGACAACACCGAGCTACATCGTTGAATCTGACGCCACAATCTGTGCGCCGTTGATTTTCGGTTACGTATTAGGTTGGTAATCTGATTTTGAATGTTCCACCAAAGGCCTTGGCTAAGGATAGACTGACTGTCACTGTGACGGTCAGTTTTCAAGAGCGGGGCCTTTTTTATTTCTAGAGGTCTGTCTGGGCCGCACAGTCTAGTATTTTGCCTTCTTCATTGGTGTTGATAGTCACAGGAATGGAGATCTTCTTAGCTTCAATCCAGGGGCTGGTTGTGAGCCCTAAGATGAAGTTCAGCCGAGTTGTAAGTTGTCTATAAAGTTTTCCGTCGATTTTGCGAATGTCCTTTTTGTGCTGGTATGCCTCCAACCACAGCTTGCGGACCTGTAGTGGTGGAGGAATTCGGTGAAGCATCTCGGTCGTTAGCTCCAGGGTGACCGCCGAGTTTTTGGGGGTCGCGCCTTCGTAGATAATATCTTTTTTCCCGCGCAATAAAAACAGGGCACAGGCCTGAGGGTTTTCCAATAAGTCCTGTGTTGTGATCTGAAATTTTTCGGCGACTTGATAGAATCGATATCTTTCCGAAGCCTCATGCCACAGAAAGGAGTGAGGTGTATTTGCTTCGGCTAAAAGCAAAAGACCCAGAACTAGGATTAGGGCCGTCATTGAAAGGCGCAAGGACTCGGTCATGCATCATCCTGGCACTTTCCATAGGGGCGTAGAATGACTTCAAATATTCCCGCATTGATTTGTTCGTTCAGGCGCGCCGAGCTTAGGTGTAGAGGCGGATCTTTCTTGGTGCGTCCATAAAGCTCTTCCATCGTCAGATGAAGCGTGTCGCAAATACGAAAAAGATGCTCTATCTTGCGCGGCTGCTGACCTGCCAGCCAGTGATAGATTGTTTTGGCGGGCACTCCCGATTGGCGAGCCAATTGAGCTACGGTGATCTTTCGATCATCCAGGATGCGACGTAAACTTTGAGTCAGGCTCATAGAAAAAGACCTTTCGACCAAACCAATCTTAGTTTTTAAAAACTTTCTTGGATCAGGTACAAAATTCTCGCTCGCGAGAACAAGTTCTCGTTAACGGGTAATTATTTTCGATGTGTCTTAATCAAGCTGATTGCGAAGGAAAGAAATCAGCTCCACGAATGTCTATTTCGGCAACAGACCAAGCCTCAAAGCCGTTTGGCAGATTTAGTATATAAATTCAATATAGAAATGCAAGCTCCGAATGCAACACCGGCAGTTTAGGCTTGATTTTAATGCAACAAAAAGAAAGCATCTTAGGTATGAAAATCGAAGAGCTTTTTATTTATCCCATTAAATCCGCCCGGGCACAAAGTGTGAAAGAAATGAAAATCACGTCGGAAGGGCCGGAGGGGGACCGCCAGTGGATGTTGGTGGATGAAAATGGCAAGTTCTTATCACAAAGAACGGTTCCGAAGCTGGCGACCATTGAGGTTTTTCAGGACGAGACTTCTTTGACCGTAGGTTTTCAGAAGATGTTTTTTAAAATTTCCAAGAAGAATTCTTGGCAAAGAAGAATCACCGTTCAAGTTTGGAATGACAGTTTTGAAGCGGCACTGGAGCCGGATTTATACTCGCAGGGAATTTCTCAGTACTTGGGCGTGAACTGTAGGCTGGTTCGATACGCGCCTTTTTCGCAGCGTCGAGTGCGTTCTGTCAATGAAGAGTCCTGGCAACCCGAGGTGCGTTTTGCCGACGGACGTCCTTTGTCCCTGCTTAATTTAAAAAGTTTGGAAGACCTTAATGCCAGATTGGCAGAGCCGGTCCCTTTGGATCGTTTTCGTGCGAATATTGTTTTCAGCGGTCCGCAGGCTTTTGTCGAAGACCAATGGAGTCGCATACGCATTGGTGAAGTGATTTTTTCTCAACCTAAAAAGTGCACGCGCTGTTCGATCATTACTATTGATCAGAAGACCGGCGAAAAGACCGGACCTGAACCTCTTAAGACTTTATCGACTTATCGCAAAGAAGAAAGAGGAGTTGTGTTCGGTGCACTCTGGATTCCTGAAAACGAGGGGATCATCCGAAGCAACGATCCCATTGAGATTTTATAAGTACACTACTTGCCTGGAAACCGGGCTGCTGAATCACTTTTTAGATTTTATTTCCTTTAAAAATATAAATCTGACAGGACGTTCCCGTATAATTGGCGACGTCCTTCATGCAGGAAATAGAAAAGTTCATAGCTTCGTCCATCAGAGCGCGGATCTCGTAACCACCATGTTCGATGCCTTTGATTAGCAAAGACTTAAATAGCGGCTCGGCATCTTGAGGATCAAAAAGAGCCACTTGGATTTGCTGATCGTCGTTATGCACTTCTGTCATATCCGTGCTGAGGATCTTTTTTAAAGTTAGGATACAACGAGGATTTCCAGCCACCAGATCACAGTAAAGGTTCATGGCACCTGCTTTGTCTGCGTAGAATTTATATTGATGAGGTTTTCCGGTGACCTTATCGCCCCACTGAACAGGCAAAGCCAAATACTGATAGATGGCGCGAGCTTCTTTGGGATGGGTCAGCTCAAAACTGACTTCCGAAGCTGTTTCACGCAGTTGTGCCTCCGCAGGAATGGCTCCCAAAAAAATCAGGCTCAGGATAGACGAAATTAGCAACTTCATAGGTACCTCCGCGCGAGGATATTCTGATTTGGATGAGCTCTTTGCAAATAAAAAGCACAAGAATCAGGCACTTTTATACGCCACATCCTACAAATGACCTCTCGACTTTTGCCCCCGCTACGATTTGCTGCCTGCTCAGGGGGATGAAAAATAGCAATAATCTTTCCTTAGTTCATAGGGGGGATGATGAATAAATCAAAGGTGTGCGGGTTGTCTTTATACGTTTTAATGGCGGTTTATTCCGGAGTCGTCTTCGCAGAGGGGTCGGCAGACACACTGCCGACCGTGACCATTCAGGATTCAAATAAAACCGGGCATCTTGAACGACGAACACGGACGCAAGGGGATTCGCTCAAAGCTCTTGATGAAGAACCGTCCGTGCAAATGCAGACAGGCGGGGGCATTTCGTCGCTTCCGGTAATGCACGGGGTGTCTTCGGACCGGGTGAATGTGAAGGTTGATGGAGTCGGAGTGACGGCCTCTTGTCCTAATCACATGAATCCTGCTTTAAGTTATATATCTTCTTTTCAAGTGGAAGCGATCACCGCCATTCCAGGAATTACGCCAGTGTCTTTAGGTGGAGACAGTCTGGGGGGAAGTATTTTGGTGAATACTCAACATCCCGGCTTCACATCCGGTGAGTCGCGATACTCTGGGCAGTTTTCCTCGATTTATGGCTCCAATGAAGATTATTTAAATTTATCAGCGCATGTGGGGTTTGCTGATCTGAGCAATTCCGTGGGCTACTATGGAACGGATGAAAAGGCCCGAGACTACAAAAACGGAAAAAGCGATATCGTTAAAAGAACCGCCTATGAACAAAACAACCACAGTCTGGTTTATGCGCGTAAGTTAGCCGACGGGACGCTCTCGTTTCGGGTCGGGCGAACGGCGGTGCCCAAGCAGGGCTTCGTCAATCAATACATGGACATGCTTGAAAACACGGCGATGAAGTACAATGTAAAATACCGGGGGCTTCTTGGCACGCTAAAGAGTGACGTCTCGTTAAGCCATCAAAACGTCGATCACTATATGGATAAGCTTCGTGATTATAGCTCGGGTCAAATGCCGATGTATACGGACTCTAAAGAGACCAACTTGCTTGCAAAATCTCATCTTATTTCATCGCAGACCTCTGACACTTCCGCAGGCGTGGAGGTGAATTTTTACTCCCTGAATGACTGGTGGACGCCGGTTTCGGGGATGGGCGGCATGTCGCCGAATAACTTCGTAAATATCAATGATGGCCATCGCGACAGATATGCCTTTTTTGTCGAGAATGAAACCCAGTGGAACTCTTCGTACAGTACGAATATAGGGGCGCGGGTCGATGTGGTGAGTATGGATACGGGCCGTGTTCAGGGATATAACAATACCAGCAATGCGCCAGCCGATGAGGCCTACTTCAACAGTCTGGAACGAAATAAAACGGATGTGAATTACGATATGACGTGGTTGAACGCGTATCAGATTTCAGAATCACAAAAGATAGTCCTGGGGCTGGGTCGTAAGTCCCGCTCTCCGAATCTGTATGAACGTTATACGTGGGCGGGCTTACAGTCGACACTGGCGACGTCCAATCCCGTACGTATGGACATGCGAATGATTAACTGGTTTGGTGATGGGAATGGTTATGTCGGAAATATAAATTTGCGACCTGAAGTCTCGCACATCCTTAGCGCCAGCTACTTTTATCAGTCCGCACAAGGAGCACACATCGAGATCACTCCTTATTACTCTGAAATTCAAGATTACATCGACGCGGATTTAAAATACATCTCGACAACGGGAAGTGATACGGGCGTTCGCTATTTACAGTTTGCAAATCATGATGCGATCATTTTTGGAACAGAGGCTTCAGTCTCTTGGGATTTCCTGCAAACAGAAAGCTATGGTGCTTTCAATATCAAAGCTCTTACCAGTTTTACTCGCGGCTATCGCAAGGATGGCGTGTCGGACTTATACAATCAGATGCCTTGGAATGGTAAGTTGATTCTAAATCAGGAAACCTCCAAGTGGAAAAACAGAGCGGAAGTGCACATGGTGGCCGCGAAAGAAGATGTCTCGGGGATCAGAAACGAGCATAAAACCGGCGCCTATGCGACCGCGGACTTGGGGACTGAATACAAATGGGGGACTGCCTTCACGACGTCTTTGCAGGTCCTTAATGTGTTCGATACTCAATACGATCTGCCCTTGGGAGGTAAAGATATTTTAAACGGAAAATCCCCTGTGGCCGGGAAAGGTCGGTCCTTTGTGGTGGGCTTGAACTACGACTTGTAGTCCAGCGATAGACTTCTTTTTTGTACTGGCAAAAAGGACCCAACAGTGAAAAACTTTGAGTGAGAGGATTTCTCTCGCTCAAAGGGCGGTCACGATGGCGAAAAAAATGGGTTTGGTTCTTTCGGGTGGGGGCGCTCGCGGCGCATATCAGGTCGGGGTCCTCGCCGCCGTACAAAAGATCAGCGAGACATCGGGAATACTGCCGCGGTTTGAATATCTTTCTGGTGTCAGTGCCGGCGCCATCAATGCCAGTTCTTTGGCGGCAAACTGCGAGAACTTTAAAAATGCCTCAGAGACTCTGGTCAAATTATGGAGCGAAGTTACCGTCGATCGGGTGTTTTCCACCGACGCCTTAACCATGGGTAAAATCGGTTTTCAGTGGATGAGTGAATTGTCACTGGGCTCTTTGACCGGCACAACCCCTGGCCGAGCTCTCTTGGAAACTTCGCCTTTGCGCACGTTGATTCATGACAATATGAACTATGATAAAGTGGCGCAAAACTTTAAAGACGGTCACTTAAAAGCCTTGGCGATCACCGCAATCAATTATGCCACGTCTGCCACGGTCACTTTCATTCAAGGACAAGATCAGTTGCCTTCCTGGAATAAAGGAAGAAAATACAGCGAAAGAACCATCATTTCGACCGATCACATCATGGCGTCATCGGCGATTCCTCTGCTGTTTCCTCCGGTTCAGGTCGACGATCGCTTTTTTGGTGACGGAGCTGTACGAAATCATGCGCCTTGCAGTCCAGTGATCTATCTTGGCGCGGAAAAACTTCTGGTGATTGGAGTTCGGCGGCAGGCCGGAATTGCCTATGAAGAGCGGGCGCAACAGACCACAAAATCCCCGAATGTCGCCCGGGTCATCAACACGATTTTAAATGGCGTCTTGCTTGATGCGATTGAGCAGGACATTGATCGTCTGCGCCGCCTGAATGAATATGCGCTGGCAATTCCTTCGGATCAACAGCAGAAAATCAGTTTGCGTCCTTTGGATTATCTGTTTATTTCACCTTCCGCCGATATCGGAGAGATGGCCGTGCAGAAAGCGCGCAAGCTGCCCGGCGTGGTTCGCTATCTGTTAAAGGGACTTGGCTCGTTAGAAGACGCCAGTGAGATCATTAGCTATCTGCTTTTTGATCCCGGTTTTTGTTCCGATCTGATTGAAATTGGTTACAAGGATGGGATGGCTCAGAAAGATGAATTGATCGCATTTCTTTTGAAGTAGGCGGTTGAAACTCCCGAACATCAGCGCTTGGTCTTGAGCAGCACCACTTGCCTAGTGGTGCTGTTATTAGTCGGTTCATTAAATGAAATCCTCCCAACACAATGGGAGCCCATTTAATAAGAGGAAAAACGGCATTTTTTTAGGCTCATTTTTATCCAACCCACATGGATTTTAATACATTTTTTCATCCAGGCATTGAACACTGAAAAGACGAAGGTATTCTGAAGACATTCCCGTGTGAGGAGGCATCTATGGAAAGTTTGGATTTTGTGTGGATCATTGGTTTGGGATTTCTTGGTTTCATGTTGGTGATTGGCGCGGTTGTGATGTTCAAGCCTGATATCTTGGATAAGCTTTTAACATAAAAGTAGCTGATCTATGCACCGCACTCATTTTTGAAGCCCTCAGTGACCTTCACGAGGGCGTCTTTATTTCTGCTTTCGCCAAGACCTCGTCTTTCTAAAATCTGCCCAAAAAGGGGCTCTGTCTAAATTTTCGTCAGCTCAGAATGTTCTCTGAATGAGCCTATGTCGGCCTATTCCGTGCAAAGCCTATCATGGATATTTTTTCCAAGGTTGTGGCATGTTGAAGGTCTTTAAATTCTCACTTCTTTTGTACGTTTTTGTCGCGAAGTTTGCTTGGGCGGCCGCGCCGGCGTCAGTGGGTTTGCATTTGTCTTTTGAACAAAGGCTGGCTTTGACTTATGCGCTTTTAGCCCAAGGGGAATCGTCCGAAAATAAACACGAAATATTAGAACGCGCGAAAGCCTATTTTCAAGATGTCTATAAGCAAGAGGTGCAAGAAGTGAAGGTCAAAAACTTTGACGAGTTTTTGCGTCTTCATAAAGGGTCTTGGCCCAGCACTCACAGTGTCGCCCTCGACGTCGAGCTTATTGAAAAGCAAGGGCCTCAGGCGATGAAGATTTTTGTGTCGGAAAGTCCGCGTGTGCAAAAGCAGATTGATCAGTATTTGGAGTGGCAACAAGAACAGTTGAAGTCCATGGCGGAAAAACAGAGTGGTGGTGAACCCGTTGACATCGAGAAAATGGCGGGACAGGCCCTGGCCTTATTGCAGAATCCCGAGGCGCAAAAAATTGCTGAGAATTGGGCCTTGCAGGAAAGTGAAGCCTTGTTAGCTGATCGCATGAAAGAATTGGATCGCGTCGGTGAAAAAATCGCGCAAAACGGTTTCGCGCAACAGCAGGATGCGACCATGAGAATCTTTATGGAGACGATGTTCAGTGAGTACTACTCTCGCTTAACGCCGGCTTCAAAAAAACTTATCGTGTCCTCTTACCTGGGCGGCGATCTTTTGATCTCTGATATGAAAAAATTTGAGATCATGGTGCAAAACAGTGGTCCCCAATTGCAGAAACTTTTGCAGGTGGTTGCTCGGCAGGCGGATCTAGGACCTGAAATGTTAGAGGTTTTTCGAGCTTTGGAAAACTCGGTTCGTCCGGTGCCTTGGGTGCAGGTCGAACAAATCGTCAATAAAGAGCACGGCAACTATAAATTCATTTATTTTGAAAGAAAAGCATTGGGCGTCGGTACGATGGCGCAAGTGCATCGTGCAAAAATCCTTTTGGATGGCAAACGTCATGATGTCGTCGTTCGTTTTATCAAACCAGGAATTGTCGACCGTGTGCAGGAAGACAAACTGATTCTGACGGAAGTGGCGAAGATCCTGGATGCGAATCCGGAGTTTCGTAAAACCGGTGCTCCGAAGCTGACACCCATCATCGAGGACATCACATCAACGGTGACCGCAGAACTAAGCCAGGAAGACACCATTCGCCGTCAAAAACTGGCGAAGACCCGTTATGACAGCACGGTCCTGATGAAAACCCGCGACTACAAAAACTTCATCGAATTCAATGTGCCGCGGATTTACGAACCCACCGGCGAATCCAATCTGATGGTGCAGGAGATGGTGATTGGTAGAAAACTTGATAAAGAAGTGGCTTTGTACAAGGAAGTCGCTCCGGAGATGAAAAAAGCGGTGATCGAAAACATGGCGAAGTTATGGGCCAACGAAGTGATGTTCGGTGGCGGCTTCTATCATTCGGATCTTCATCAGGGCAATTTCATGATGAATGTGACCGACCCCAAGATTCGTTTGCACATTCTTGATTTCGGTATGGGCGGTGTGATTGCCGAGTCCATGCAGCGGCAGGTGATGGTTTTGGGGGCGGGTACGGAACTTTTAAATGCCGAGCTGATCGCCCGTGCTTTCTGGAATCTGAGCGACAAAGAAAGAAATGCGGTCAACCAGACGCAACTGCAAAGCTTGGTGACGGAACGTATTCGCCGAATCAAAGCGGGTGCGGAAGCCAATACCTCCTTAGAGCACTGGACGGCTTTTGCCATGGATAATGGCCTTAAGCTGCCTTACGAGTTTGTCAGTCTCAATCGCGGTATCGTGATTGTGAATAAGCTTTTGGCTGACGCCGGCAGTACTTTGACAGTAACCAGTATGATGAAAAGTTATGCAATTGCACATCCTGCGATGGTTTACCAAAAACTTGTGATCGAAGAAAAAATGTCTCGCGCCGACTTGGTGAAACTGGGTTGGGGAGAAATGAAAACTCTTCTTTTTGGCGCCAAAGACAAACCCGCCACCGTCGTTCCCGCAATCAGCTTGCGTTGTGAGGGTGTTTTTCTTTAAGCCATCTTTAGCGAACTAAATTAAGAGTAAGTAATCCGTAAAATAAAAGATTGTTGCTGGGCCTGCCGCTCTCCACAATGGAGAAAAAAAGGGGGGGGGCCCTTTATGGCTTCGTCTGCGGATGCGACACTGAGTGTGACAGAATCGCGAAATATTTGGACCGTCATTGCGGCGTCCAGCGCGGGCACGCTCATCGAGTGGTATGACTTCTATATATTCGGCAGTTTAGCGACGATCATTTCGGCACAATTTTTCCCAAAAGGTAACGAGACCGTCGCCTTGCTGGGGACTTTAGCGACCTTTGCGACCGGCTTTATCGTCCGGCCTTTTGGCGCCCTGGTGTTTGGAAGAGTCGGCGATGTTGTCGGCCGTAAATACGCCTTTATGATCACCCTGCTGATTATGGGACTAGCGACCACGCTGATTGGTGTTCTTCCCAGTTATGAAAGCATTGGTTTTTTTGCGCCGTTACTTCTTTTAATTTTGCGTCTTTTGCAAGGTTTGGCTTTGGGTGGGGAGTACGGCGGCGCAGCCACCTATGTCGCCGAACACAGCCCCGATGGAAAGCGCGGCTTTTATACCAGCTTCATCCAGACGACGGCGACGTTGGGACTCTTTGTTTCCTTAGGCGTCATTCTGGTGACTCGTCTTATTTTAGGTGAAGAGGAGTTCGCAAGTTGGGGCTGGCGTATTCCCTTTTTGCTATCAGTTATTTTAGTGATCGTTTCTTACTTGATTCGTCGTCGTATGGAAGAGTCTCCAGTCTTCGTGCAAATGAAGTCCGAGGGTAAAACTTCAAAAAGCCCCTTACGCGAAAGTTTTCTGCACCCTGAAAATCGGCGCATGGTGATTCTGGCCTTGCTGGGCGCCACAGCAGGACAGGGGGTGGTGTGGTACACGGGGCAGTTTTATGCGCTCTATTACTTGCAAACGGTTTTGAAAGTGGACTTTGTGAAGGCCAATCAGATCATCGCCACCGCGCTGCTTTTAGCCACGCCCTTCTTCATCGTTTTCGGTGCGATGTCCGACAAGATAGGTCGTAAAAAAATCATGATGACCGGTTGTTTGATTGCAGCCCTGACTTACTATCCTATTTACCGAGCCATGGAAGCGTATTCGGGGTGGGACCCAGTGAATCCGGCCGCGACGGCCATAAATCCCAACATATTCATGCTGACCGTGCTTGTCTTTATCCAGGTGATCTATGTGACGATGGTTTACGGTCCGATTGCAGCTTTTCTCGTGGAGCTGTTCCCCGTGCAGATTCGTTACACCTCGATGTCGCTTCCGTATCACATTGGTAACGGTGTTTTTGGTGGTTTGGTGCCCTTTATTGGGACTGCGATGGTGGCGGCAACAGGAAACCATTTTGCGGGATTGATTTATCCGATCTGTATCGCTTTGATGACATTCATCATTGGCAGCCTCTACATAAAAGAGGATCGCAGTGTGCGTTGGCATTCGGTGACGTCGTCTCAAAGTGGGAACACGCGCACGTAAACAAATTTTAATAAATAAGCTGCTGATTCTCATTTTGAATCTCAGTTTCACGAGGGGCGCTCCGATAAGTCTAGTATGCGGGCAGGGGCGCCAATCCAGCTATTTCTTTATGTCATAATTTGCATGCTTTTATCAGCATGCACCGAGCGCTCATTGGAAATGGCCTTCCTGAATCCCTCGATTCTCAATAAATCCGAATTCAAGGTGACGAATGAAGATAATGGCGACCTTGCGGCCGACGCAACGGAGTCTTCACTGTTATTGACCGCGGAATGCAGCGCGAATGTGCAGTCCGTTGAAGTTCAAAACCCGGTGACGAAGACCTGGGCGAAAAGCACAGATTTGATTGCCGGCGGCGATTCCGATTGCGCCGATGACGGCAAAATTTTCTTCAGCATTCCGCTTTCCCATGCGGCCCCCGCGATGGCGACGGAGGGTGGGGATTTTCGTCAGCCTTTTCAAATTCGCTGGTCCGTGAAAAATCAAGACGGGGAAGTCTCCTTCTACTACAAAACGTTGAGTGCGCTTTTTCGTGCCCCCACGGTGACGGCAACCTCTGGCGTGATCGGTCCTCATCAGGTGAGCGGTGGTTATACTGTTTCGGGAACCTGTTCACAGACACCGGGTGTGATTGAAATCTCGGGCGTTTTTGAAGATGTTCATTCCGTCAGTTGTGTCGGTGGAATTTATAGTGCGACCGCAGCGTTGAAGTCTCCGTTAAGCTCTGGACCTGTGACTTTCAAAGTGAAACATGCGAGCACGGCCTCCAGTCATGCCTATGCGGAGGTGCAGATGACCGTGAATGTGGATCTGGATGCACCAGAGCTGCATATCACGACGCCTGTAGCCGGGGCGGTGCTTACGGATTTGGATTATTCTACGGGAACTTCCTTCCTGGTTCAGGGAACCTGTAGTGAAGATCTGATGCCGGTGGAAATTAAAGTTAACGGCGTGTTAACGGAAACTTTCACCTGTACCGTAGCTAAGAGTTTTTCCGGCGAGGTCGTTTTGCCGGAAGGGGTCTCGACTTTGACGGCATACCAAAGTGATGCTGTGGGAAATGAATCTTCTGTCGACATCACGGTCACGAAGGACACTTCAGGGCCTGGTGATTTTACCATCACCGGAGTTCAGTCCACCGTCGATGATTCGACAATTGATAATCTGCTGAAGGGCAGCATCCTGCGCGTTGATTTTTCAAGCTCTGCTGATGCGGCTTCTTATGATGTCCAGGTGCGGGATACCGGTGGGGCGGTGGTGTGTCCCACTCAGAATGTCTCCACGGGGTATGCGGTTTTTAGTTCCTGTATTCTTACCAACGGAATTTCTTATAAAATTTTTGCCACAGCCAAAGACAGTTTAAACAGACCAACGGCAGCGCTTAATAATGGTTTTTCGTTCCTTGTACAACTGCCTATGCCCCAAATCACGAGCCTCTATGGGGATCTTTCCAATGTCACATATCGTGCGGGAGAAGACATCGCTCTTTATATGCAGTTCTCCCGGCCCGTTGTCATCACCGGATCGCCGCAGATGATTTTAAATACGGGACGAGTTTTATCGTTTTCCTCTTCTTCTTTCTTGGCTGGATCTGGAAATACGATTGTAAAAATGAATTACGTGCCCGATCCGGGGATCGATATTAGTCCCTTGGATGTCACAAGCGTGACTTTAAATGGTGGCACTATTCGTGATCAGGCGAATAACACGAACGCGGATTTAGCTTTACCGACGTTGACTGCAAACCGTTTAAGCGCGAGAAACATTGGCATCGATTCTTTGAATCCCGGCGACGTTTCCGGAATAAATATCACCGCAATCCCGGCGCGCATTGATATCACGCCCACGATCGCCTTCACGCCACCGGCTGACCCTGATCCTTTGACTTATTGGTTGAAAGTCTCTCGGCATAGTGATGGTCTGCAAATTTTAGGATGGACTCAGGTCGCGACAACGTCCACGGGACTTTCTTTAGGCGCGGCCGTTGAGCCTGGAGTCACTTACCGCGTGGAGATCCAGGTGCGCGATCCATACGGAAACACCAGCGGCATTGTTTCTCAGAGTTACATCTCGACGGCATGTCCGACCAACTTCGCTTACATCTACAATCCTGCCATTGAAGCAGATCCTTTCTGTGTGGCCCGCTTTGAAGCGAAGGTCAGTGCTGCGACTCCGCAGTTCGTTGCTTCTGGGGATCCGGTCAGCGCGAACCTGATGCAGGCGGTTCCCGGTTGTACGTCTTTAGGAGCGGGGTATTCTCTGATTACGAACTCCAAGTGGAACGCGGTTGCAAACCTCATCGCCAATCAAGCTGGGAATTGGACAAACGGCGTTGTCGGCACAACAGGGCTACTGCATAGAGGAAATAATCAAGTCATATCCATATCATCCGTTTTGGAATCAGATCCGTGTTGGCCCATCTCTGACTTGGTACTTTGTGAAAGTAATGGGAATCGCCGTAAGCATGTGTTGCCCCATAATCAGTCGATCTGGGATTTTTCGGGAAATGCGGCGGAGATTGTCTATGATACGGACGCCTCCATCTACAATCCGAATCTGGACTATGTTTCAACTTTGGCGGCGGGATTTGTGAAAACGAAATACGGGACGACAATGACCTGTACTTATCCTACGGGCATTGATCATTGCGGCTTCGGAAAAATCGATCTTTCGGTCAGCGCCAGCGCGATCTGGAGGGGCGGCAGCTCGGTGGGGGCTTCTGAATCAGTCGGTGTGTTTTCCGCGCTTCGAAGTGGAGACTCGGCAACCGCAATAATGGGCTCCGGCTTCCGCTGTATCTACGAACTCTAAAAGCGAATCGAAAGAGGAACAGGTCGTCAATTTTTAAGAAATCTTTTGCTGAGGACATGAAATCTCCACGTCAGTAGAATTGCCGCAAAGATAAGTCCAATTAAAAGCCCGATCCAAATTCCAACAGGTCCGACGCCCAAATGGAAGGCGAGAAGATAGCCGAGGGGAAGGCCCATGATCCAGTAAGCGAAAAAAGCAATCAGACTGGGCCACTGGGTATCACTCATGCCACGCAGAGCTCCGATCGCAACGGCCTGAACGCCGTCAAAAATCTCAAAGATCGCGACCACGATAAAAAACTTCGCAGCCCAGGCGATGACATCACCGTCAGTAACATAGAAAGTCGGAAACCAATGTCGTAAAAAGAAAAATCCCAGAGCACAAAGGCTCATGTAGGCGCCGCCCAATTTGATGGCGGTGAAGCCTGCAAATCGCGCCAAAGAATAATCGCCGCGTCCTAACTCATAGCCCACCCGAATGCTGGCGGCGATGCCAATTCCCAGAGTGATAAGAAAGCTGGTGCTGGCAAGACTGATGGTGATCTGATGCGCGGCCAAAGGCATGGCTCCGAACCATCCCATCATCACGGCTGCCGATGAAAAAGCTCCCACCTCAAAGATGTACGTTAGCCCATTGGGAATGCCCAGACGAATCAGATTTTTGAGAAGATGATGGTCGAAGCGGTGAGTCCAGCGTTCTTGTAAGTAGTGTTTAAAGTGCGGATGAAGATGCACATAGAAGACGAGCGCCAAGGCCATCAGCGTGCGCGCCATCAGCGTTGCCCACGCAGATCCGTTCAGTCCTAACTTTGGAAAGCCATAAAGACCGTGAATTAAAACGTAGTTGCCGACGATATTAAAGACAACCCCGAAGATCATCACATACATGGCTACTTTGGTTTTGCCAATCCCATCGGTGAACTGCTTGTAGGTTTGATAGATCAGGCTGGGCAAAATGGACCACGTGATGATCTTAAAAAAACTACTCCCCATGGCCAAGACTTCATGGGTTTGCCCGAAGCGATGCAACTGCGGGGTCAGCAGGTACAATAGACCGATGGTGAAGGCGCTCACACCCAGGGCGACAAAAACACTGTGGCGAAGAAGAACGCCCCCATAGGGATAGTTTTCTTGACCTTGCATGCGCGCAAAAAGTGCGGTGATCGGAGACAGCATGCCAATACCAAAAATCAAAAAGACAATGAAAACGCTGCCAGCAAAGGCAGAGGCGCTTAAGGCCAACGGTCCCAAGGCTCCCACCATAATGGTGTCTGCCAAGGTGATCAGATTTTGGCCGACCTGACCGACAACGATAGGGCCTGACAGCTTCGCCAGGAGTTTACTTTCGTGAAAAAACTTAGAAGTCATGAATTTTAGACTGCGACAACTTCTTCAATTTCCGGGAACAACTCTTTCATTCGCGTCTCGATGCCGTCCTTCAGTGTGATCTGCGAGCTAGGGCAACCGGAGCATGCGCCTTTCATGCGGATATAAAGAACATTGTTTTCATATTTATAAAAAACAATGTCGCCTCCATCCAAAGCTACAACCGGTCGAATCTCGCGGTTGAGCACAGACTTGATATTGCGAACAATAGGAAGATCATTGGTGTCGTCTTCGGGGGCAGACACGAATTCGACCACCACGGGCTCATCTCGATCCAGGTGCTCCTGAATAAGGCCGCTTAAAGGTTGAGCAAGAAGTTCCCAATCCACCCAGTCTTGCTTTGTGACGGTGATAAAATCAGGTCCCACAAAAACGGAACTTGTCCAAGGAAAGCCAAAGATTTTCGCGGCTAGCGGTGAGCGTTCGGCGTCCTCCGCCGAGGGGCAATCAAATCCTTGCGAGGTCACTTGTTTTCCCAAAAGAAACTTCATGGTGGCAGGATTGGGTGTATTTTCGAACGTCACTTTATGCATAACAGACCTCTTTGCGGACAGGGCTCACAGTATATCACAGAGTGTTTTCTGCCAAGCGTGTTAATCCATGAGACGCGCTTGATTATCTCAAAAAATATTACTAACTTATCTCGGCTTAAGCCCGATTTTGCGCGGTTTTGCAGTTTATTTGTGAGCTTTATTTAGAAGTTACGCTGATTAATCAAAAAGGAAGCAGACATGACACCTAGAGTTAGAGAGATTTTGAGTTGGTATGGAGCTGATAATCCGGGAGTGCTGGCTAATATGGCTCGCATTATGAACCACGGTAAACTTGCGGGCACGGGTAAAATGGTGATCTTGCCGGTAGACCAAGGTTTTGAACATGGTCCGGCGCGCTCTTTCGCGAAAAATCCAGATGGTTACGATCCTGCTTATCACATTCAATTGGCGATTGAATCCGGCTGTAACGCTTATGCAGCTCCATTAGGAGCGATCGAAGCGGTGGCTCGTGATTTCGCCGGTGAAATTCCTTTGATTCTTAAAATCAACAATTCTGACACTCTTTACACGGATAAGCGCCCGCATTCGGCACTGACATCGTATATCGACGATGCCTTGAGATTGGGTTGTGTCGGTATTGGTTTCACAATTTACCCCGGGTCAGCCGAACGCAAAGGGCAATACGAAGAGATCGCGCAAGCGGCGCGTGAAGCCAAAGCGGCGGGTCTTGTGGTGGTGATCTGGTCATACGCTCGTGGCGAACAGATCTCTAAAGAGGGTGAGACTGCTATCGACGTAATCGCTTACTCAGCGCACATCGCAGCGCAATTAGGCGCGCATATCATCAAAGTAAAACCACCTACAGCGCACATCGAACAAGCGGCAGCGGCGAAAGTTTATCAAGAGCAAGGCATCAAAGTCGCCTCTTTGGCAGACCGTGCTCGTCACGTTGTGCAATCTTGCTTTGCCGGTAAACGCATCGTGATCTTCTCGGGTGGAGAAGCTAAAGGCACAGAAGAAATTTTGAAAGAGGTTTCAGACCTAGCTCAAGGTGGCGGTTTCGGCTCCATCATGGGCCGCAACGCTTTCCAACGTCCGAAGAAAGAAGCCATCGAACTTCTTCATAACGTAATGGAAGCCTTCGCCGGTAAAAAAATTAACTAAGCAGTACCCAAGGTACCTGCTTCCCTTCGTGTGAAAAAGGTACCAGGTACCTTTTTCCCCAATTTGGAGCTTACTTTAATGTCGATTCATGAAAATCCGCTCAGAGCGGAAAAACGTAAAAAACTTCACGCACTTCGCGAAAAAGGGATCAACCCTTATCCGTACGTATTTGAAAATAAAGCGAAGATCGCCGAAGTTGTCGCTGAACACGCGGCAACTTTGCAAGCTGGAGAAAAGAAGCCTGAGTTTTCTTACCGTATCGCGGGCCGCTTGATGACTTTGCGGATGATGGGAAAGGCCTCTTTCTTCAACGTGCAAGACCAAACGGGCACCGTGCAAGTTTACGTTAAAACCGAAGAGCTTTCTGAAAAAGACCGCGAAGCTTTCAATCTTGTCGACTTGGGCGATATCGTTGGTATTGAAGGTTATGTTTTCAAATCTCAAAAAGGCGAGTTTTCAATCTACGTAAAGAGCTTCCAAATTTTGACGAAGTCGATTGAGCCTTTGCCAGAAAAGTTCCACGGGGTTCAAGATATCGAAATCAAATATCGTCACCGTCATTTGGATTTGATCTCGGATGCGGAATCTCGCAAAGTTTTCGAAACTCGCTCAAAGATCATCAAAGAAATCCGTCGTTTTTTGGATGACCGCGGGTTCATGGAAGTGGAAACGCCAACGCTGCAGCCGGTTTACGGGGGAGCTGCAGCGACACCATTTACCACTCATCATAAAGCTTTGGATATGAAGCTTTACATGCGAATTTCGCCGGAACTTTATTTGAAGCGCCTGATCGTCGGAGGTTTTGAGAAAGTCTACGAGATCTCTAAGAACTTCCGTAACGAAGGTATCGATCGTACGCACAATCCTGAGTTCGCATTGCTTGAGTTCTACGAAGCTTATACCGACTACAATTATCAAATGAGACAGTTTGAAGAGCTGATCTCGCAGTTGGCGTTGAAGATCACAGGCAGCATGAAGGTGAGCTATCAAGGTAAAGAAATTGATTTCACGCCACCTTGGCGCCGTTTGACGGTTTTTGATGGTGTTCGCGAATACGCGGGTATTGATCCCGATAAGGCGAGCGAAGAAGAGTTGTTCCAAGCCATCCGCAAACACGGTGGCGATATCGAAAAGCCGGGTAAAAAAGGCGAAATGATCATGGAGCTTTTCGAACTGACGGCAGAACAGCACTTGTGGCAGCCGACGTTCGTGATGGATCATCCGGTTGAGATTTCTCCGTTGACGAAAATTCATCGTCGCGATGGTCGTTTGGTTGAGCGTTTTGAGCCGTTTGCTGCCTGCATGGAAATCGGCAACGCCTATTCCGAACTGAATGATCCTGAGGATCAGTTGGCGCGTTTGAAAGAACAAGAAGCCAACCGCGCGAATGATGAAGAGGCGCACCCTATGGATGAGGATTTCTTGTTGGCCATTGACGCCGGTATGCCGCCGACGGGTGGTGTGGGAATTGGTATTGAGCGCATCGTGATGATCATGACAGATCGTCCAAGTATTCGTGATATCATCTTCTTCCCGACGATGAGAATTACGAAATAAGATTTGCAAAAAGGGAGCGAAAGCTCCCTTTTGACTTTTAGAGGACGTTCATAGATGAAAAACATTTTCTTGTTATTCGCGGCCGTTATTCTTTTCGGAGGCTGCCAACAAAAACCCACGAAGGTGGTTTCGGAAGAGCCCGTTGTGGGCGAAACTCTTACGGCAGAAAAGTTGATTAAAGGAAATCCGGTTCTTCTGGATGCGCGACCTCCTTTTGAATTCAATCTTATGCACGTGCCCGGTGCCATCAATGTTCGGTGGGAGGATTTCTCCTCGCAAAGTCCCAAATCTCGCGGTCTTCTTCAGGGCGATCTTTTTGCGTTGGCCCGTCGCCTTTCACTGATCGGAGTTGATCCTGACACCAAAGTCTTGGTCTTAGGTAAAGGGACTCAAGGAATGGGCGAAGAGGGCCGTATCGCGTGGACGTTGAAAGTACTGGGTGTGAAAGAAGTCTACACGGTTTTGCACACTTCTTATCGAGAAATGAATACGACGCGGGAAGTACCACCGGTGCAGAACAAACCGTATTGGAAGCCGCAGGTGCAAGAGCAATTGGCGGTGGATTTTAAAACTTTCAAAAATCAGGCTCTTTCTGGTGGAAATGCCTTGGTGATTCTTGATGTGCGGTCTAGTCAGGAGTTTGCTTTGCGCAATCTTGGCCAGGATCAAGAAATCAAAACCCCCGTGCTCAACGTGCATTGGACCGAGTTTTTCGATGACAAGGGACTTCCAGCAAAAAAAGCAGAACGAGTTCTTTCAGAGCAGAATATCAGTAAAGACACGCGTATTTTAGTTCTGAGCAACCACGGTGTTCGTTCAGGTGCGGTGACTTATGCTCTTCAGTATCTGGGCTATAAAAAGACAGCGAACTTTGCCGGAGGTTATGAGCAGTGGAAGTAGACTCCCAAGAACTCATTCATATTCTTAAAGATAAGATCACTCTTTACGAGCACCTCGGAATTGAATTTATCACTTTTCGCTCTCACGAGGTGCACTTTAAAGTGGCCTTGGCAAAGAACAAAAACCATAAAGGAACGGCCTTTGGTGGCAGTCAGTATGCGGTGGCGGTGTTAGCTGCCTACGCTTTGGTCTTGGCGGGGTTAAAGGAACGAAACATTCCAACAGAAAACATTGTTATCGCAAAAGGTGAAATCCAATATTTCCGTCCTGTAGAGACTGATTTTGAAGTTATTTGTAAATTCCCTTCACCCGAAGCGGAAGAGGAGTTTTATAAAGTTCTGCAGTCGTCGGGGAAAGTGCGCGGGCTTATTGAATCTCACATCGTGGGGGCCGGTGGCTCACTGAAGTCTTCTTTAAAGGGAGACTTTGTCGTTAAACTCTGAGCCAGGATTTGCACGATCTCGGCTTTTTTTACTGGCTTCACCACATAGGCATCGCATCCCGAAGCCAGCGTGCGTTTCAAATCTTCCACGACCGCGGTTGCCGTCAAAGCGATAATCGGGGTGTGAGACCATTTCCTCTCGGATTCCCAATGACGAATGGTTTCCGTGGCCTTGTAACCGGTCATGATCGGCATTTGCATATCCATAAAGATCAAGTCATAGCGTTTTTGTTTAAACTTTTCCACGGCTTCTTGGCCATTGACGGCTTCGTCGCAGTCGAAGGGGAGGTTCTTTAGATAGTGAATGATCAGCACGCGATTGTCTTCGGAGTCGTCAACCAAAAGTATATTGAAGCGCTTATTCGGAAATCGCGTGTTCCAGGCCGCCGAAGGCGAGGGCTTCTTTTCAAGATGTGTCGTGGTGTCGGGACGGTGGGGCAGAAGAATTCGAAAGGTGGTTCCGCGCCCGGCCAGGCTCTTCATTTCTAAGGTGCCTCCCATGATTTCTACAAGATTTTTAGAAATCACAAGCCCCAAGCCTGTACCACCGTATTTTCGGGAAATTCCCACGTCGGCCTGAAAGAATGGAGAAAATAGTTTTGCCTGTTTTTCCCGGGGGATGCCGATGCCGGTGTCTTGTACTTCAAGCGATATTTTTTCGCCGGTTTCATTGACGATCTTCACTGTAACTTTGACAGTACCTTCCGAGGTGAACTTCAGCGCATTTCCGATCAGATTAAAAAGAACCTGGCGTAAGCGCGTTGGGTCACCCCACTGTTGCAGGGGAACATTGTCATCAAACTGCAATTCAAAATGGAGACCTTTTTCTTCGGCCTTGATTTGCAGAATCTCAAAAACGCTACGGACGGTGGCATGAAGATTATAACTGACATTTTCGACACTCAAAGCTTTGGCCTCGATCTTTGAGAAATCCAAAAGGTCATTGATCAAGGCTTTCAGGTTTTCACCAGCGTGACTGAATAAGGTCAAATATCTGGCCTGGTCTTTGGAAAGTTGGGTTTCTTTTAAAAGCTCCAGCATTCCTAGAACCGAATTTAGGGGCGTGCGAATCTCGTGGCTCATGCGCGCCAAAAATTCGGATTTGGCTTGTGACGCATCTTCGGCCTGATCTCGCGCGGCTTTCAACTCACTTTCGGTTTCACGCAATTTGACAAGCTTATCGGTTAAAGTTGTAATGGCCGAGCCTGTCAGTAATGAGCAGTAGCACAGAGTCAAAAGTGTTGCAGGAGTCTGCAAAAGAAATGGATCATTTGCCCACGGCAGCCCCAGAATTTTTGGCAGCGGAACGGCCAGCATCGTGACCAAAGTATTCATCAGCAAAGCGGCGTAAATTCCATACCAGGCGGCAGATAATAGCAGCGTGATACCAAACACGTACCAGGTCTGAGTAAACGGCATAGACAGGCCTAAAAAAACAGAGCCAGTAAGTCCCGCAAGCCAGACAAGACGTTCTTTTTTTGTCAAATAGGACAGACGTAAAGGCGGATGGCTGTCGATCGGAAAGAGGGAAAGTCCCCGTCGATACAAAAACGGCGTTGCCAAAATAATTGCGGGCAAGGTGAGCAGTACTGCGCCTGTCATATCGCCAATTGCCGTGACTAAAGTGTTCCAAAGAAATGCTTCAGCGGAACTGAACTTGGTGAAAACGAAGATGGCTTGAATCAAGGCCGAGGCCACAACGGAAGGAATCAAAATTCCATAGACCGAATACAGGGTGATGTTTTTGGGACTGGGTTTCCAGGTCGAAAATGTTTTGAAGCGCTCTTTTAAAAGCATCCACGCCATGAAAACTTCCAGTGTTTCCGGAACAGCGTACAAAGGATAAAGGACGGGCCGTGGTAAATCCAAAAGAGGAGCTGCTAAAAGACCATTTAAAAAAACGGCAATCAGGACTCGGGGACCCCACCACAAAATCATCGGTATAGCCAGATTGATCGGAAAATAAATCCAATAGATGCCTTGAATAGACGTAAAGGGAAGACTTGCCCATGTTCCTAAAGCAAGGACGGCAAAGGGAAATACCCATGTCCACCAAGGCAGTCTTTTTTTATTCATGCCTCTATTCTAGGATGAACAGGGAAATACTGACCAAGAAGGACTGCATAATGTGCTAAAGGTCAATAGCCGAAGATTTCAGAAACGTTTCGCCACCGAAACAAGACCCGCTGGCGCAACGATTGAAGCGAATGCAGCCGCCTTTGGTGCGCACTCGATAAATCTCGTCTTCCAGAAAGTCTTCCTGACCTCGACTTAAGATGCCCACAAGAAAACCTTGGCGATCAAAAAGGGGAGATCCCGAACTTCCCGCAAAAGTGTCCACTTCGACTTTGAAAGTTTGCTTTTCTACAGAGTTATCACTGACCACACCGACATCCTGTTTCATTGGCAGACCCAGGGGATAAGAAAGACTTAGAACCTTCTCGCCTTTTGCTAAAGAGTGCTTTGCGAACTGGACAGGTTTGGTGTTTGGAACAGGACGATCCAGTTGAATAATGGCGTAGTCTGTTCCCCGAGAAAGACTGTGCTCTATTTTCACAATGTTTTGGCAATGAAACACGTCCTCGTTTTTGAAGGGCTGTAAGGATTTATTCGCCGTCCAGTTAAAAACAAATTTCGTATCTGAACAGCTGTCCTTCTTATCCACGCAATGTGCGGCGGTCAGAACTTGATCGGGTGCAATCAGAACTCCGCTGCAAAATCCTAACAATGGCTGATCTAGGAATTTTTCGTCTTCACAAAGTGGCCAGCTTTTTCCCAGAGTCGAAAGACGTGGTGTCCATGCGTTGTCCTGTTTTGTTAGATTGAATTTTTGAATGAGCATAGCCGTGGCTTGCGCGATCTGAGCGACATCTCCTGAGGAAATCACTTCGCGACGTGTGTCTTCGCCATAAATAACCCCGTGAGAATCTGACAGGCCAGCAACCACCTGTTGCGAAGGTTGCGGTCCACAAGCCAGAAGAAATAAGGGTAACAACAGGAAGAGTCTCATGGTTTCTCCGCCTTCGGGTTGATCAAGCCGGTGACGACACCATTGATGGAAAGGTAGCCGTGCTCGTGGGTTTTCAAATTGGGGCTCATGTGCAGCCAGTGCACCACCGCTTTAAAAGGAGAGTACGGGTCCACTACAAAATCCCCACAAGCCACCAGAACATCACCCGCGCTGAAGTCAGGCAGGGGACCGAACTTGGTATTGTAGATCACTTCGATGCGATCATCAGTGGTTGCGAAATTCTCGTCCAAATCGACTTCGAAATGAACGTGTTTTTGGCGATCCTCCATAACGCCGACGATCAGACCCTGAATAAAGGCGCGGGCCGTGAACTTCTTTTCCATTTCATCCCGGTAAACCAAAAGACGGCTTTCGTTGAAATCCATGCGCTCTTTTTTATCCAGGCACGCGGGATTCTTGGCGAAGGAAAGTAAGGGCAAAAAAGCTGTGAAAATCAAAAAAAAGAGCATCGATTTCATAGGTCGGAATATACCAAAAACAGAGCGAGGCTTCGCCCTGTTGCCGGTCTTTAGGAAAAAAATTTAATCTGTCAAAAACTTCGACAGTCTAGAGAGCGCCGGCTTCAATCCAGCGTTTTAAGTAGTCGGTTTCTTCGGCAGTCAAAGGCTTGATACTTGTTTTGCCATTTTGTGGCGGCATAAACCGTTTGTACATTCCCGGAACCACGATCTGATAAAGAATACTTTCTGTGGCACTTTCTTTAATTAAGCCTTTGGCTTTGATCAGGTCCAGATCATCCAAGACGGTGCGTCTGGCAGTTTCCTTTGAATGGCAGACCAAGCATTTGGCGTTAAAGATTTCGGTCTTCAGGTTTTCAAAGCTTAGCTCCAGGGTTTTGAAATCTGTCGGTGGTTTTTCCCGCGGCGCCTGAGCGTTGGCGCAAGTGGCAAGATCTTTCACTTTTTGCACCTCTGTACGCTCGTGCATTTGATCATCCACCCAGGTTTCCAGAATCTGCTTTTCACAGGCATCTAAAGGTTTATAACCCGCTGAACGAGGAGGCATACTTTCTTTATGAACAGCTGCGAGAATTGAATCTTTTTGCGCGAGGACCTTGTCGGCCGTATCCATCGCGCGATTGCCACTGGCATGGCATTCCTGACAAGTGCGCAAAGAGGTGGACTTCACAACTTCAAAAGAGATGGGTTGATCGCGGAAGGCTTCAAAAGATCCCACGCGGGGAATCCCTGATCCATCCGTTTTAAAGACACCAAGCTCTTCCAGCGCATAACTGCAGCCGGTTAAACTTAGACCCATGAATGCACTCATAATAATAAGAACGGCCTTTTTCATAAGGCTGGATTTTTATCAAACTTTGTCGAGGTTGTGGGGTTCTATGGGGGCCTCAGGAAATAAATTCCCGAATGTCCAAAGAGCAAGCGGGCTATCGCCCTCGTTTTTTAATCTCGATCTTTTGAAAGGGGGAGTGGTGACCTTGAGAAGCCGGCTTTCTGTTCGCCAAGGCGCCGTTAATGCACGCTTGTCTTGAGTCATCACTCATATCCTCGGACTCCGTACAAACAGTCAAGGATCGAGGGTCAAAGCTTTTTCCTTTTACGCGGTCCCAGCAGTTCCAAAAAGCAGAGTCCTCTTTTTGCAAATTGCAGGCGGACAGGGCGTACCAGTCGATATCTTCTTTTTGCGTGCGTTGACGACATATCTCCATGTCTTTTTCGCCGATAAAGCGACCGCAAATACCTTCAGGGTTGGTGGGTTCAATGGCTAAAGACAAAAGGGGAATGCCTGCAATCAGAAGCAAAGACTTCGCGAAAAGACTCATGAGGCGACCTTGATTTTAAAGAGAACTGAATACATGGCTTTCAACATGTCGGGGTCATAGCGACCCGCCAGTTTTTCCTTCATCATGCTCACGGCATCCAAAGGAGTCATCGGCACGTTGTAAGAACGTTGGGTGGTCATGGCATCATATGTGTCGGTGATCGCCACAATGCGCGCAAAAGGATGAATTTCTTCGCCCGCGATTTGTTGAGGATAACCGTTGCCAGACCAAGATTCGTGATGTTCAAAGCAGGCGGCTTTCACGGCATCGCTGATGTTCGGATGATTATTTAAAATCACCAATCCATATTGAGGGTGCATTTTCATCTGCTCCCACTCAGCGTCGGTCAGGCCGCCTTTCTTGCAAAGAATATCCAGGCTGACATTGCGCTTGCCGATATCATGGAAAAGAGCGCCAACGCCAAGCTCTTCCAAGGTTTTAGCATCATAGCCCAGAGCTTTTCCCAGGCCGAGTGAATAAATGCTGACATCCAAAGAGTGGTTGTAAGTATAAAAATCATGCCCTGATAAAGAGATCATAAAGCCCATGGCTTCCGGGGCATTTTCCATCAGATCAATAAAGTCTTTGATGATGGGACGTGAATCATCCAAGGCGCGGTTGACATCTGGATTTTCAAAAAGATCTTCCATCAAGGCAACAGAGGACTCACGCAAAATGGCGGCTTTTTCAAAAGGATCAATCAGGCTGGAGTTCATTTCTTCACGAACCCAGTCGCGATATTTTTGTTTGTCTTCCAAAAGAACGAAGAAAGAATCACCGGTGTCTTTGCGGTGCAGATTTTTAATCTTTCCGTCAGACAAGCGATCGCCTGCGCGAAGATAGAGAATGTACTTTTGATCCACTAATACGTAGATGTCGAACGAGGTCACTTTATCAGGCCGGATGGTGCTTAAGCGGATACGAAAATAAGATGGCGTCGTCATATGAAAATTCTGCCATGGATACATTGACTTAGATAGAAAATCCTGAATAATCGAAGGCGATGGCCCTTCGTCTAGACACACAAATACAGTACCTTAAAGGAGTCGGACCCAAGCTCGGAGATCTCTTCTCTCGCAAAGGATTAAAGACTCTGGGGGACCTTTTTGAGTTCTATCCTCGAGCCTATGAGGATCAGAGGGCCGCTCGGAACATTTCCAGTCTCAAACCAGGAGACATCGTCAGCATCAAGGCTCAAGTTGTAACGGTTCATAGTATCAATATGGGACGTTCCACCCGCAAAATGTACGATGTGGTGGTCAGAGATTCATCGGGACAAATTCATTGCAAATATTTCCGCGTTCCTTACAAAGGATATTTTGAAAGGTTTAAACCTTTCACGGAAGTGCGCGTGGTGGGAAAGGTCATCGAGTATCGCGGACGTATCGAGTTTCATCATCCTGACATCAAAGACATCGAACCCGACGAAGAAACTCAGGATGCCTTGATCCCTCTTTACACCGAGATCGAGGGTCTGGCGACGGCAAAAATCATGAAGCTCGTGCGCGCCGCTTTTGCGCAAATGGGTGAGTGGCCGGACGAGGCTTTGCCAAAATGGATTCTTGAAAAATATCAATTGATCAAGCGGCAGGATGCGATCAAAGAAATTCATTTTCCCGATCCGGCACGAGCCCAGCAGTATGCCGAGTTTAAAAGTGCAGCTCAAAGAAGAATTATTTTTGACGAATTCTTTTGGTTGGAGCTTTATCTTGCTTCACGCAAAACGGGTTTTCAGAAAGAGGGCGCGCCTCAGATAAAAAATAAAGCGGAAAAACTTAAAGACTTGGAAGCTTCGTTGCCCTTTGCCATGACCAATGCGCAAAAGCGGGTTTTTGCGGAGATCAAGGCCGACATGGAAAAGACTCACCCTATGCATCGGATGGTGCAAGGGGATGTGGGGAGCGGTAAAACTCTGGTCAGCTTTATGGCGGCACTTTATGCCATGGAAAGTGGTTTTCAATCCTGTTTGATGGCACCGACAGAAATCTTGGCAGAGCAGCATTATAAAAATGCTCGAAAGGCTCTTGAACCTTTGGGGGTGCGTTTAGCCTTGTTAGTAGGAAAGTCCAAAGCTTCTGAAAGAAAACAGGTGCTCGCGGCGTTACAAGCGGGCGAGGTGGACTTAATTATCGGCACGCACGCCTTGATCGAGGACGAAGTACAGTTTGCAAACCTTGGGCTGGTCATCATCGACGAGCAACATCGCTTCGGCGTCGAACAAAGAGGCATTTTAAAAAACAAAGGCAAGTCGCCGCATTTTCTGGTGATGACGGCCACTCCTATCCCACGCACCTTAGCTATGACAGTGTATGGAGACTTGGATGTTTCCATTATTGACGAAATGCCAGCGGGGCGAAGTCCCATTCAAACCCGTGTAACCTACGAAAGTAAGCGCCCCCAGGCTTTGCAATTTATGCTCGACCAATTAAAAAAAGGGCGACAAGCGTACATCGTTTATCCTCTGGTGGAGGAGAGTGAAAAAATCGATCTTAAAGATGCGGTGTCTGAATACGAAAAACTGAAAACCCAGTTCCCCGAGGTGCGCTTCGGGCTTCTGCATGGAAAGATGAAGCCGGATGAAAAAGATCAGGTCATGACACAGTTTCGTAATCAGGAAATTCAGGTCTTGGTTTCAACAACCGTCATCGAGGTTGGTGTGGATGTGCCAAATGCCAATATCATGATCATCGAACATGCAGAACGTTTTGGTCTTTCCCAGCTTCATCAGTTGCGGGGGCGTGTGGGGCGGGGCGAGTTCAAAAGCTTTTGTATTTTGATTATGGGGTACGCAGTTTCCGAAGAAGGTCGTCAACGCACAGAAATGATGGAAAAGACCTCAGATGGCTTCAAAATCGCCGAATTTGACTTGGAAATGCGTGGGCCTGGAGAGTTCATGGGGACTCGTCAATCAGGGCTTTCGGGGTTTAAGCTGGCTAATCTTGTTCGTGACATGGCCATCCTGCAGCAGGCCCGCGAAGCCGCCTTTGAGGTGTTGAAGAAAGATCCAAAATTAGCATATCTGGAGAATCAAAAATTACGCGAAGAACTTTTGCGTGAGCACGGGCCTGCGGCTCTTGCTGGAATTGCGTAACGCCGATTTCTTCACAACGCAGTTTTTATTGTCTCAGCTTTTAAGCAAGAAGTGTGTTTGCCTCGATCACAGTTTTTAAAAATAAAGTTGCGAAGACTTTTTTTTTGAGTCATCCTGAAAGAGATCACAAGGATGTGTTCATATGACAAAAAGATTTTTCAGCATAGTTACGGCATCAGCTTTCATTTCTTTATCAGCTTTGGCAGCTCCTTCTTCTTATAAAGTCAGTATGCGAGTCGGCATCAAAGGTCAGTCACCAATTTCTGTAAACACGGTGGCTAAGTCCGGCAAAAAAAGTTTCGTCAGTCAGTTTTCTGATGACGGACAAACCGAAACTCTGGTGGAAGTCTTCGCCAAAAAGTCTCAGGTGAAAAACAAAGACGGTCTTTACATGGATGTCCTTGTTACGAAGCGTGTGAAAGGGCAGTCGAAAGTCACCGAACGCGCGCAAATTTTCGCTCCCGAAAACCAGGAAATGGAGTTCGGCATGAACTCCAAGGGAAAGATGGCGGGAAATCTGTCTTTAGCCGTTATGGCTCACAAACTCTAAGCGCAAGTCTTAGAGTTTTCACTCAGTGCGACATAAATATTCCATTTGATACTCGACCTCGGTCGTGGTGTGATTTTTCCCTATGAGGGGGTATCAGATGAATCGTCTTGTGAAAAGCATCACAACAACCACGGTGATGGCAGCGATGGCTGCAAGCGCCGCTAGTGCCGGAACTGTTTTGAAGTTGAACAGTGGTGCCGTTGACACTACAAAAATCTCGAACAACTACGCAGCATCTTGGATGATGGAAGTTCAGCCGACTGAGTACATCGTGCAATTCAAAAAAGCGATTACAGAGGCTGATAAAGCCAAAATGAAATCGCAGTTTGAAGTTTTCGGTTACCTTCCAGACGACGCTTTGGTGGTGCGTGGAACTTATGCCAAGCTTTTGAGTTTCAAAAACTCTCATCCTGAAATTCAAGCTGTGGTTAGATATTCTGCTTCCTATAAGATCAGCAACACTTTTGATGTTGCCAGCATTTTCAATAAAGACGCTGTTCAGTCTGTCCTTGTAACCACATTTAAAGCATCAGATGCAGAGTTTGTTGCTGCAAAAATGACGGCCTTAAGTCCTCAAGTAGAACTTCAAGTTGTTGATGGAAACTCTGTGATGGCTTTGCTTCCGCGTGGCCTTGTTTCCCAGGTTGCGGCTTTATCAGGAGTCGAACACGTGCAACCAACTCCAGAAATTGAGTCTTTCCATTTCGTGATGGATCAGGATTTAGCTGCAGATGTCCATGCGACGGCAGCCGGGGACTATTCTGATTTAACGGGCGACGAACCAGGAACTCGTGTCATGAAGTTCCAAGCGGCGTGGGCTCAGGGCTTTACCGGCCGTAATCAGATCGTTTCTATGGCCGACACGGGTTTGGATTCAGGCAGTGCTAGCGCCATCCATGCTGATTTCGCCGGTGGTGTGATCTCTGGTTACCCCTTCGGTCTTTGGTCAAAAACTTGGGATGATCCGATGGGACATGGGACGCACGTTGCCGGTTCCGTCATGGGGCGCGGCACGGCTTCAAATGGTCTGCTAAAGGGCGGAGCTTATGAAGCAAAAATGGTGGCTGAAGGTATGTGGTCACCGATGCTTAAAAATCTAAGTGTTCCATCCAAGTTGGGAGATTTGTTTGCTAAAGCTCAAGCTGACGGCGCCAGCATCCACACTAACTCTTGGGGGGGAGCACGTACGTTTGGTGCCTACGATAATTTCGCGGTTCAAGTAGATACTTGGTTATACGACAATCCGGATATGCTGGTTCTTTTCGCGGCTGGAAACAGTGGCGCGGACAAGAATAAAGACGGTCGTATCGATGCAAACTCCATGGCTTCTCCTGGCACAGCTAAGAACGTTTTGACGGTAGGGGCTTCTGAAAACGTCGTTACAACCGGTGGTATTCAAGTGCCTATCAGCAAGTTGAGAGCCGCGAAGGACGAATGGCCTGCAGAGCCCATCTACAGCGATTACATCTCTAACAACGAAAATGGTCTGGCGATGTTCTCGTCTCGCGGGCCCACGGCAGACGGTCGTGTGAAGCCAGATATCGTGGCTCCAGGCACAAACATCTTAAGCGTGAAGTCTCAACAAAAAGACGCTTCGGAATTGTGGGGCGCTTACAACAAAGACTATGTTTGGTCTGGCGGCACTTCAATGGCAACACCTCTGACGGCGGGGGCTGCAGCTGTGGCTCGTCAGGTGTTGGTTGAAAAGCTCAACATTCAAAAACCTTCAGCCGCATTGTTGAAGGCGACAATGATTCATACGGCTGTGGATATGTATCCAGGTCAGTTCGGTGAAATCGGGGCCTCGCGTGGGCAAGAGATTTTGACTCGTCGTCCAAATTCAGACGAGGGTTATGGTCGTGTAGACGTTCAGAATATCGTAAACTTGGGGTCCAAAACTCAGTTCGTCGACAATCGCCAGGGCGTTGCGCAAGGTCAGGAAGTTTCTTACGACTTTACACTGTCTCGTGAAGGTAAACTCTACGCGAACCTTGTTTGGACGGATGCTCCGGGATCTGCAAATGCAGCGCAAGCTCTAGTAAATGACTTAGACTTGGTTTTGACTCTTCCTAACGGTCAGACGCTGAGCATGAATGATCACGTGAACAACCTTGAAATGATCGAAAAATCCGGCCTTCCGGCTGGATCTTATAAGCTCACGGTAAAAGGCTTTAAAGTTCCGCAAGGTAAGAATGGCTCGCAAGCTTTTGCTCTTGTATACACCGCGACTGAACTCTAATTTTATGGTTTAAGTATTTGAAACTATTTAAAAAAGGCCTGGTTTATCCCAGGCCTTTTTGCTTCTGAAGATCCCTCTGAAAATATTTCCTAACACCCCGCTCTCGTTTGATAACTTGCGTCAGATTTGATAGAACAGACGAGGTTGAAACTCTGTCCAATCTAAGGGGGAGGTCGAATGCAGACGTTTAATGTTGGTGATAATGCTGTTTATCCCGGCTATGGCGTTGTGAAAGTGGTTTCTATTGAAATCAAAGAAATGTTGGGAACTAAAACAACATTCTACAACATGCAACTGGTCGACACTGGCTTAAAAATCATGATCCCTACTACGAACGTGAAATCTGCGGGGCTTCGTCCGATCATTTCGAAGGATGAAGCCAACAAGGTCGTTGGAATTCTTAAAGAAAAAGACATCAAAATCGACAATCAAACTTGGAACCGCCGGTACCGCGAGTACATGGAAAAGATCAAAACGGGTTCCGTTTTCGAAATTGCTGAAGTTTTACGCGATTTATTCCTCTTGAAAGCGGACAAAGAGCTTTCTTTTGGCGAGCGCAAGATGCTTGATTCTGCGCGCAGTCTTCTTTTGAAAGAGCTGACTTTGGCGACCAGCCAAGAAGAGCTTTTTATGGAAGAAGAAGTGAAAGCCATCTTCGGAATCACGGGCTAGTCGGCCCCCACCTTGATGTGGTGGACTTAGGTAAAAAAAGAATATAAGTTTTAGGCTTGGTTTCTAACCAGGCCTTTTTTATTTGTGCCTCGGGCAACTTGGAGTTCTCATGACCTCAAAAATTTCACCGCATCCGCGCGTTCGTTTTGCACCGTCTCCCACAGGGTATTTGCATGTCGGGGGGGCCCGAACGGCTCTTTACAACTATCTTTTTGCTAAGAAAAATGGCGGCGAGTTTATCTTGCGTATTGAAGACACTGATGAGGCGCGTTCGACGGAAGAGTCTCTGCGTGGTGTGGTGGACGATCTAGTGTGGCTGAATCTTCTTTGGGATGAAGGTGTCGATCCAAAAACGTTGCAAGATGTGGGACCGTTAGGACCTTATCGCCAAAGTCAGCGTCAGGATATTTACAAAAAATATGCGGACCAGCTATTAAATGAAGGCAAGGCCTATTACTGCTTTTTGACTGATGAAGAAATTGAAAAGCAACGGGAAGAAGCCAAAGCGGCGGGACGTTCTCCGCATGTGAATTCTCCTTATCAAGAATGGCCTCTGCAAAAAGCTTTAGAGCATATTAAAAAAGGCAATAAAGGTGTTGTTCGTTTTAAAACCAAAGGTTTGGCGAAGGACTACACGCTTCACGATTTGGTTCGTGGGGAAGTGAAGTTTCCTTCTGATATGGTTGGTGACTTTGTTCTTCTGCGTTCTGACGGTATGCCCGTCTATAACTTCTGCTGCGTGGTCGATGATCACTTGATGAAGATCACCCATGTTTTCCGTGCGGAAGAACATCTGCCAAATACACTTCGGCAAATGATGATTTATGAAGGTTTGAATTGGCCACTTCCTGAATTTGGTCACATGGCTTTGATTCTTGATGAAGATCGCCAAAAGCTTTCGAAACGCAAAGGGGCTGTGGCGTGTGGTCTTTTGAAAGAGGAAGGTTACCTTGCTTCGGCAGTTTTGAATTTCATCGCGCTTCTTGGATGGTCGCATCCTGAGGGTAAAGAGATCATGTCCGTGGAGGACATGATTCAAGCGTTTGATATTTCTCGTTTGAATCCATCCGGGGCGATCTTTGACCGTGTGAAATTCAAATGGATGAATTCGCAACATTTGCGAGCGCTTCCGAATATGGAACTGTGGAATGCGATTCAGCCGTTCTTGGCCCGAGAAAAAATGGAACTTCCCCAGGATCCTGTGTGGCAGGATAAATCCATCACGGTGTTTAAGCCCTATATGGAAATCCTGTCTGACGCGATTGAGCTTTATAGACCTCTGAATGATAAGTCGTATGTGATCCTTCCGGAAGCGGAAGAGGCGATGAAGTGGGAAGCCACCAAGGCCGTTTTGACGGCATGGCGCGATCTGGTCAAAGCTCACACCTCTGACTATATGTCGGAAGATGAGTTCTTAAAAATACAAGATGAAGTGAAGAATCAGACGGGAGCCAAGGGGAAGAACCTTTTCATGCCGATTCGTGTGGCGGTGATTGGTAAACCTCATGGCGCTGAATTAAAGATTCTGGTGCCGCTAATTAAAAAAGACTCTTTGGTCGCGCGCGCCGAAAAAGCTTTGGCACAACTATAGGTGAAAGATGTCGTTGAAGATTTACAACTCTCAGTCTAAGCAGCTTGAAGAATTTGTTCCTCTGACTCCGGGTCAGGTGAAAATGTATGTCTGTGGTCCGACGGTGTATAACCTTCTTCATGTCGGGAATTTCCGCGGGGTTGTGTTCTTTAACTTGGTTCGCAACTGGTTGGAGTCTTCTGGTTATAAAGTTGACTACGCTTTGAATTTCACCGACGTGGACGATAAGATTATCAATAGGGCTCATGAGTTGGGGATGGATCCGCAGGCTTTGTCGGAAAAGTACATCGTTGAATATAAAAAGGATTTTGCGTCTTTAGGGCTGCGTCCACACGATCACAATCCCAAGGTGACTGAACACATGGATGAAATCCTTGAGATGGTTCAGACGTTGGTATCTAAGAAGATCGCCTATGAAACTCAAGGCGATGTGATGTATTCGATCGAGTCATTTGATGGTTACGGAAAGTTAAGCGGTCGCAATCCCGAAGAACTGCAGGCGGGGGCTCGGGTTGACGTGGATGAAAAAAAGCGCAATCCGATGGATTTCGCCCTTTGGAAAGCGGCCAAGGCGGGTGAAGTTTCCTGGCCTTCTCCTTGGGGGCCTGGCCGACCGGGCTGGCATATCGAATGCTCCGCGATGATTAAAAAAATCTTCGGTGATCAGATTGATATTCACGGCGGTGGGATGGATTTGATTTTCCCTCACCATGAAAATGAAATTGCTCAGAGTGAAGGCTGCACCGGAAAACATTTTGTAAAATACTGGATGCACAACAATATGTTGAATTTCGGCGGCCAGAAGATGTCGAAGTCTTTAGGTAATGTTGTGACCATGCGGGAATTTCTGGAAACCAACAACGCAGAAATTTATAAGTGGATGGTTCTTTCCGTGCACTACCGCACGATGAGTGATTTTAGTGAAGCGGCGGTCGAAAGAGCGATCTCAGGGTTGGCACGTATTTATTCGGCACTTTCCTTGGCGGATGAGTACGTCGCTGAAGGTGTTTCCCCTGACGCAGGATTTGAAAAAATCACGCAAGAGGCTTGGAAAAAGTGTGAATCCGCTCTGAATGATGATTTCGGAACTCCCGAAGTTTTCGCGGCCCTTTTTGAAGTGGTTCGTCAGTTCAATGCTCAGGTCCGACGGGGCATGAAAACAAATCCGGCGGTACAGGGGAAAGCCGTTGCCTTTAAACAGTTCGTGGCAAAGCTCAGTCGCATTCTAAGTTTATTCCAAGAGCCGGCAAGTTCTTTCCTGATCCAGCTTGACGATATGTTGCTAGCTAAGATGAATTTGCAACGTGCGGAAGTGGATGCCTTGGTGGCAGAACGCGCGCAAGTCCGTGAAGCCAAAGACTTTGCCAAGTCGGATGAACTGCGCGCAAAGTTGACCGGTATGGGGATTTCCGTCAGCGATACGCCGACGGGGAGTTTCTGGGAAGTGACGAAGTAGAAAAAAACGCCAGCGATGTCTGGCGTTTTTTTTACAAGTTGTCGGGGGTGTACTTGCTAAAGACCCGCGACGATGGATTGAAGGTCCGGAATATCGGCTAACTTTGTGCCTTTGACGACGGCTTTTGTATTTTTGCTAACCACTCCAAATGGAATATTGCCCCACCATTTTTCGACAATCGATCCGTCGGTGTTTTTTGTTGTCAACTTGCAGGTCTCGTAAGTTCCGGGGGCGGCTTCGACTTTTTCGATGGAACCGCCACTAGTAACACAGTTTGCCAGAATCTGTTTGTAACGTTCCGGAGAATAAAGTTCTGAGACTTCGATGTTTTCTGAAAAGACGTCGCCGCCCATGGTGGCTTCGTATTTCACGGTCCACTTTTGGGTGTCCTTATTAAACTTCACGACTTCTTTTACAATACGCACCGATTTTTGGGTGCCATCGCGTTGTTGAACAGTCCCGGTCCATTGAACTTTGTCTCCCACGCTGGGATAGGCCCAGGCATGCAGCGAGAACGAAGAAACCGCCAAAGCGGAAAGAAATAAAAGTTTCATCATGCCTCCTGTGTTGGAATCAGAATGACATGGTTTTGCTTTAGCGGAAGGATTCTTTCAAGCGTTTGCAATTATACAGAAGGGGCTTTGGGAAAAACAAGGGACGCTGGTAAAGTCCCTTGTTATGTGAAATCAGTCTCGGCTCGCCACTTCTTTTACGGAAACTGTTTTGCAGCGGCCGTGGTTTTCTTGAATCGTCACTTCGTAATCCACTTCCCAGAATTCACCGTCTTCGTTGTTGTCAGCGATCGTGACAGTATACAAATAGGGATTGTTCCATCCTGCCTCTTGAACCGCCCAATATTGAATGCCTTGCGAGCCCTGGATGACACCAGAGTCCGCCTTGTATTTGCGAATAGCAGCGGCTTTGGCGTAGTTTTCACAAGGGCCCGCCGCCAATGCGAAAGAAGAAAACATCATTACGAAAGCGCCCATAAGATACTTCATTAGAAACTCTCCTTTTGGTTTATTGGGCGTTCTTATAGCAGAAGTTGGGGCGATAGATTGTTAAGATTGGGCCGGATTGAAAAAAATTTTAGCAATGCTGATCCGTGAGTTTCCGGGGGGGGCGAAAGCTCACGTCTTGGAAATTATTCCAGGGTGAGCTCATGAGTTTTGACTCCCGCAATGTCCTTTTCATCCATCCACTGCTGGCGGTATTTTCCCTCAATAAAAAGATGAACCTGGTCTTTGTAAAACGGGGAAAGCATATGGCCCGAAATCCCGATGGGATTTATACCCCAGCTTTTTTGAGGTTCGGCGAAGTCAATAATCCGGCGAGTGGAAGGGCCCGCTACCACCTTGAAGTCGCCTCCCATTCCGCGCATTTTGTTGTTGTTGATTTCATTATAGGCGCCAGGGATGGGGTAGGGGCCGAGATTGAAAACCTTGTTGAGTGGCGGAGTGCGGCCAAGGGGATGGATGTATTCGACGGTGTGAAGCTCTCCCCAAGTTTTTTGTCTTACTTTTTCAACCGCATTCTTAAATCCGGTGGTGACAACAGCCGAGCGGCGAAGGTCCTTCCACCACGGAGAGTTTTCATTAAGAATCGTGCGACGATAAAACTGCCACGCATAAGGCGTATTCAGAAATTCCTTACGATCTTGCTCAGGCAAATCTGCAAGAATGAGCAGAATGTTATCATTATTCCATTGATGATACAGGCTGGCTGCGGTTGAAGAGATGTCCGAGCGAAGGTTCCAATCTTTTAATTCTTGCAAAGGTCGCACGTATTTGGCGTTTTCTTCAGGCGTTAACTGTAGCTCCGTCAGTAATGTGTCGAGAATTCTTTTTGTGAAGATGTTGTAGTTTTCAGTTTGTAAAGTTTTAAACTCTTCTACACTCCACAGATCTTTTTCTGAAAGAGCTTGAACCAGAGTTTCATAACGATCATCTGCCTGGAAGTCTCCACGAATATGCGCAGGCAGCATCGCGGGTCGCGAATTCGCCGTGACAATGAAACCGGAAGAAGGGTTCACGGAATGAGGTTTTTCGTTCCATTCTAATAAACGCAGATACTCGTCATCGCCGGAGGCTCCATCTAAAAGCATGTCGGAATTAGGATTCTTTTTGACAGCAATATCACCAAAAACCCACCACGCGATGTTCTCGGCATCCGCGTACATGACATTCAGGCCGGGGGCTGTTGCGGTCTTCAGTGCGGATTCAAATTCGTTCAGACTTTGGGCTTCAGCCATCAGCTTTAAGGCTTTCATCGGATTATTTTCTTTGCGATGAAAGGCCCACTTTAAAGCCAGACTCTTCTGTGAAAAAAGGGCATCCATCAAGGGCCCATGCCGGGTTTCAATCATCGAGATCGTGACGTCCTCCTGGTCTTTGACTTTGATGATCTCTTGCCACTCCTGATAGGGTTCGGGTTTTTTATTGAACAACGCCGTTTTCTTTTCTTGATCTAGAGTCTCGCGGTACAAATCCATGTCATCGGTCATCGACATGGTGAAGCCCCAGGCGTGATGTCTGTTATGTCCCAAAATCGCAAAAGGCACCAAGGGCAGGTAATGGCCGTAAAGCGCAAACTCCGGTGTTTGAATGTGAGCTTCGACCCAGACGGCGGGAAGTGAGTAACCGATGTGGGGGTCATTGGCGAAGATGCTTTTTCCTGAAAGGGATTTTTTAGGTGAGATCAACCACGAGTTGCTTCCTTCAAAAGCGGGAATAAACAGGCCTTCCGTTAACACCGGGAAAGCGGCGTTGTTGTCGACGATTTTGAAGGGGACGGGCAAAGGGTTGTTTCTGAGAGCCTGAAACTGCTCCTCCGAAAGTTTTTTTGCAAGCTCTGACATCAAGGGATCGGCCTTTAAAGCGATGCCAAAACTATAGGCCATGTGACCGGTCATGATGTAGGCGTCTAAAGGAGAAAAGGGTCGTGGTTTTAAGCCCAGGACTTTCATTTCCAGCGGTAAAGGGCGTGTGGCGATATACTGATTGACGCCCTCGAAATAGGCCGCCATCTCGTCCCACATTTTTTCGTCAAACAGTCCACTTTGCTTTTCATGTTGAAGCATGCGTTCAACAGAGCGTTTGATCATCAGACTACGATAAAGCTTATCGCTGTTCAGAGCAATTTCACCGAAAACTTCGCTGAGTTCCCCTTGGGTCATCCGGCGAGATAGCTCCATTTGAAAAAGCCTTTCGCTGGCCATGACAAAACCCAGGGCGCGCAGGGCATCCATTTTATTTGCAGCTTTTATGTGAGGAATTCCAAACGTGTCGCGAGTGACTTTAACAGGTGCAGAAAGTCCTTGAAGATTTAATTGTCCATCGAGGGGGGCCAAGGCACTTGTCATCGAGAAATAAACAAAGAACGCAGCCGCGCTAAAGAAGATCACAAGAACGAGCAGAATTCGCTTTAGGTTTTTCATAGTAAAACTCTTGACCGGAGCTCAGTGTGAATCAAGGGCAAATCATGTCACTACGCAGAAAGGGTTCGCCTGGACTTTCGATTGACGCAATGTAGACCCAAAAAAAGGAAGCAGGTTGCCTCTGAAATTATGCTATGCTCGAAGGGATGGCCTCTACTTATAAAAAGAACTTTCAACTAGTCTCTGAGTATAAACCTTCTGGGGATCAGCCGCGTGCGATTCAGCAGATGATGGAAAACTTTGAGGCGGGATTAAAACATCAGACACTTTTGGGTGTGACCGGATCGGGAAAAACTTTTTCGATGGCGCACACGATTGCAAAATTGAATCAACCGGCTTTGGTGTTGGCTCCGAATAAAACCCTGGCGGCGCAGCTCTATGCCGAGTTCAAAGAGCTTTTCCCCCACAATGCGGTTGAGTATTTTGTCAGTTATTACGATTATTATCAGCCGGAAGCCTATATTCCTTCGACGGATACTTATATCGAAAAGGATTCCGCGATCAATGAACAGATCGATCGCATGCGCCACTCGGCCACGCGTTCTTTGTTTGATCGCCGCGACGTGATCATCGTAAGTTCGGTTTCTTGTATTTATGGTTTGGGTTCGCCGGAAGCCTATGAAGGCATGATGATTCAAATCGTGTCGAATACGGAAATGAAACGGGATCATTTGATCCGTGAACTGATTCGTATTCAATACCAACGTAACAACGTAGATTTTTCGCGCGGAACCGTGCGCGTGCGCGGTGACAATGTCGAAATCTTTCCTTCTTATGAAGAAGATCGGGCCGTGCGTGTCGAATTCTTCGGTGATTTTATTGAAAGACTGTCCTGGATTGATCCTTTAACGGGACAGGTTTTGGAAGAGCTGGATCAAATTGGCATTTATCCGGGCAGTCATCACGTTACCAGTGATGACAATCTCAAGCGAGCGATCCGCACCATTCAAGATGAATTGCGAGAGCGCTTGGTGGACTTGAATAAAGAGATGAAGTTTCTGGAAGCACAACGTTTGGAACAAAGAACATACTACGACATCGAGATGATGGAGCAGATGGGGTTTTGTCAGGGCATCGAAAACTATTCTCGGCATATGACAGGGCGCGGGCCGGGTGAACCACCGCCCACGCTTCTTGAATACTTCCCTAAAGAATTCGTCACCTTCATCGATGAGTCTCATGTGACGGTTCCACAAATCGGTGGCATGTACCGTGGGGATCGCGCGCGCAAGATGACTTTGGTAGAGCACGGTTTCCGTTTGCCTTCAGCCTTGGACAATCGACCTTTAAACTTTCAAGAGTTTGAAGCGATGATGGATAAAGTGGTTTACGTATCCGCCACTCCGGGTAATTACGAGCTGCAAAAATCCGAGGGTGTTATTGTTGAGCAGATCATTCGTCCCACGGGATTGATCGATCCGGTTGTTGAAGTGCGACCGGTGAAGCATCAGGTGGATGATCTTTTAAAAGAAATTCGTGAGCGTATTAAGAAGAACGAACGGGTTTTGATCACAACGCTGACGAAGCGTTCTGCTGAAGACCTTACTGAGTACTACGAAAACTTGGGAATTAAAGTGAAATACCTGCACAGTGAAGTGCAGACCGTAGAACGAACCGAAATTCTTCGTGATTTGCGTCTGGGTGTGTTTGATGTTCTTGTCGGCATCAACTTGTTGCGAGAAGGCTTGGATATTCCTGAGGTGAGCTTAGTCGGCATCACGGACGCAGATAAGGAAGGTTTTTTGCGTTCCGAGCGTTCCCTGATTCAAACCATCGGTCGTGCGGCCCGGAATCTGAACGGTCAGGTGATTCTGTACGGCGATAGAATCACCGATAGCATGGCCAAAGCGATGGGTGAAACCGAACGCCGTCGGCGTATCCAGCAACAGTATAATGAAGACCACGGCATCACTCCGCAATCCATCCGTAAGCGGATTAAAGAAGGCTTGGGCGAAGTTTTTGACGGCACATTGGCCGGAGGGCCGCTGCAAGGTGAAAACAAAACGGCGGCTGTCACTTCGAAGTTTGCGCATCAGCCAGATAAACTTCAGGAAGAGATCGAAAAACTGCGCGCTAAGATGAAAAAACTTTCTGCCGAACTTGAATTTGAGGAAGCCGCCAAAGTTCGTGACGAAATCAAACGTCTGCAAATTATTGATCTGGGACTGCGTAGTGGTGAGGTAGAGCAAAAAAGCGCTGAGGTTTTGAAAGAGGGCCTTGAATGAACTCAAGGTTTGAAGAGGTTCGCGACAAAGTCAGAGAATTCCCGACCCAAAGTGGAGTCTATCTGATGAAAAGCCAAACCGATAAGATTATCTATATCGGTAAGGCAAAAAATTTGCGGTCTCGGGTGCGAAGCTATTTTACTGACAGCAAAGATCACTCTCCTAAGACGCGTCTGTTGGTTCAGAATATTCATGAAGTTGAATATATTTTGACGAAGACCGAAGTCGAAGCTTTTTTGCTGGAAGCGTCCTTAATAAAAAAACATCGCCCGAAATACAACATTCGACTGCGCGATGATAAAGCCTACCCCTATATTCGTTTTACCTGGGCTGACGACTATCCTCGACTTTATGTTGCGAGGAAGGTCAAAAAAGATGGTTCTCTTTATTTCGGTCCCTACACCTCGGGTCTGGCGGTGCAGGGGACGATTCGTTTCTTAAATAGAACTTTTAAAGTCCGCGACTGCACCGATGCGGTTTTTAAATCGCGCACACGTCCTTGTATGACTTATCAAATCGGACGCTGTACGGCTCCTTGCGTGGACTATATTTCTCTAGAGGACTATCGTTCTGAGGTTGAAGGCGCCAAACTTTTTCTAAAAGGTCAGAACAAGAAGGTCGTCAAAACCATCACTGAGCGCATGATGGTGGCAGCCGAAGAAGAAAAATTCGAAGTCGCGGCTCGTTTGCGTGATTCGGTCCAGGCCATCAAAGCCATTTTGGAAAAACAAGCGGTCATCAATGACACTTCGGAAAAAGATCAGGATGCAGTTGGTTTCTTCGGGGATCATCGCGGCTGTCTGGTGGAAACAGTGCACGTGCGTTCAGGTCGGGTGATCGGAACGCGTCCGCACTTCTTGCCTCATTTTGATCCCAATGATCCGGCCGAGGATCCTCGCGAGTGGCTCGTGGATTTTCTGAATCAATACTACGAGGACAACTTCATTCCAGACGAAGTTTTGCTCGCCGTTGATATTGGCAATGACCTGACGAAACTTATGGGTGAGGTTCTGAAAGAGCGCTCTGGAAATAAAGTGGGAGTGCGTTTTGCGACGGATGAACGAGGACGCAATTTGGTGGATATGGCGAATGAAAATGCCAAGGCCCACTTTTTAAAATACGTCTCTAAATCCGAGGAAAAACTTCGTGGTTTGGATGAAATCAAAGAAAAGCTTTCTTTGCCAGAGCTTCCGCGCCGTATTGAGTGTTATGACATTTCGACGTTCCAAGGGGCTGAGACGGTGGCCTCACAAGTGGTGTTTGAAGATGGGGTTCCCGCCAAGGAACACTATCGTCGCTATAAGATTAAAACGGTTCAAGGAATCAATGATTTTGCCTCGATGTACGAGGTTTTGAGTCGCCGCTTTAAGCACACGGAATACGAGGATCCCCAACTGATCGTTATTGACGGTGGGAAGGGACAGTTGGCTCAGGCTATAAAAATCCTGCAAGAGATCGGCCGCAATGATATTCCTGTGGTCGGTTTGGCCAAGGCTCGCACCGAAAGTGATTTCCAAAAGCAGGAAATAGAATCTACGGAAGAAAGATTCTTTTTGCCTAACAGATCAAATCCCGTGATCTTTAAACACAATGCGGAGGCCTTGCATATTCTAACGGGCATTCGGGACGAGGCGCATCGTTTCGCCATCACGTACCATCGCAAACTTCGCGAAAGCAGCTCTTTGGAAAGCGAATTAGACTATGTCGTGGGATTAGGCGAAAAAAGAAAGAAAGTTCTTTTGACTCGCTTTAACTCTATTGATGAAATCAAGGGTGCCGTACCAGAAGAGATCGCCACACTTAAAGGCTTTAATCGCGTACTGGCGGAGCGCATTCTGCTTCAATTGAATGAGCCAGATGATGAAGATGCCGAGGTTGAAGAGTGAAAAGTCATGCCCTGTTAGTTGGTTTGGGAATTTTCTTAAGTCGTATTGCAGGGCTGGTTCGTGAAAGAGTTTTCGCGCACTTTTTTGGCAACTCCGATGCCGGGGACGCCTTTAAGGCGGCCTTAAAAATTCCTAATTTTCTACAAAATCTTTTCGGTGAAGGTGTTCTTTCCGCAAGTTTTATTCCGGTCTACGCTCAGCTGCTAGCTAAAAAACATGATGAAGAAGCGGCCAAGGTGGCTTCGGTCATTGGCAGCCTTTTATTCTTAAT
The DNA here is from genome assembly GCF_000786105.1 of Bdellovibrio sp. ArHS. Classification (NCBI taxonomy): domain Bacteria; kingdom Pseudomonadati; phylum Bdellovibrionota; class Bdellovibrionia; order Bdellovibrionales; family Pseudobdellovibrionaceae; genus Bdellovibrio; species Bdellovibrio sp. ArHS. Next base: position 1,192 of record NZ_JTEV01000018.1, on the reverse strand, counting down.
GACCTCCGCGCTGGTTTTGGTCGGTGTTTTCGCAACGCCTTTTTTAATTGATGTTATCGCGCCCGGATTTCAAGGGGAAAAACGCGCCTTGACCATTCAGATTGTGCAGATTCTTTTTCCTGGCACCGGCTTTCTGGTTATGTCGGCATGGTGTTTGGGGATCTTAAATTCACATCGCAAGTTTTTTCTTTCTTATGTCGCTCCCGTGGTCTGGAATCTAGCGATTATTTTCACCTTGGTGATGTGGGGCAGTCGTCAGGGGCAGTATGACCTGGCCGTGACAGTCTCTTGGGGACTTGTGGCTGGCAGCTTTTTGCAATTTGCCATTCAACTGCCCTCGGCCCTGCGCCTGGGGAAAAAGATTTTTCCGTCGTTGGATCTAAAGTTAGGCAGTGTGCGCTCGATAACAAAAAATTTTGCACCAGTGGTGGTTTCAAGAGGGGTCGTGCAAATCAGTGCCTACATCGACAACATGCTGGCCAGTCTTTTACCTACGGGCGCGGTTTCCGCTTTGGCCTATGCGCAGACGCTTTATCTGTTACCGGTGAGTCTTTTTGGTATGAGTGTGTCGGTGGCAGAACTTCCGGCCATGTCTCAGGCGACAGGTTCCGAACTAGAGGTGCGCGAGTACCTGCAAAAAAGATTGAATCGGGGACTTGAACAAATTGCCTTCTTCGTGATTCCGTCCGCCGTGGCCTTTTTATTTTTGGGTGATCTTATTGTTGGCGCGGTTTTTCAGACGGGTGAATTCCAAAAAGAAAATACGGATTTCGTGTGGATGGTTTTGGCGGGTTACTCGGTGGGACTTCTCGCATCTACATTGGGCCGTCTTTATTCTTCGACATTTTATTCCCTTAAAGACACGCGCACACCTTTGCAGTTTGCGATCATTCGTGTGATTTTTACGACTATTTTGGGTGTGATTTTCGCATTTTATTTACCCGATGTTTTAGGCTTTGATCGCAAATGGGGAACAGCCGGTTTGACGGTGTCTGCAGGTCTTGCGGGTTGGATTGAATTTTACTTTCTTCGCAAATCTTTGAATAAAAAGATTGGTCACACCGGACTGAAAATTCGCTTCCAAATTAAAGTGTGGGTGGCCGCGATTTTATCAGCCTTGGCCGGAGCTGCTGTTGCACGATTTGCTTTGCAAGTCGAGCTGCATGTGATCGTGAAAGCAATCGTGGCACTG
>NZ_JTEV01000017.1 GCF_000786105.1 Bdellovibrio sp. ArHS | reverse complement strand
AAACTCCAATGGAAACTCCAATGGAAACTCCAATGGAAACTCTAACGGAAACTCCAACGGTAACTCCAATGGCAATTCCAACGGAAACTCCAATGGCAATTCCAATGGACACTCTGATGGTAACTCCAACGGAAACTCTAACGGGAACTCCAACGGAAACTCTGATGGTAACTCCAATGGAAACTCTGACGGCAACTCAAATGGAAATTCGGACGGTAACTCCAACGGCAATAGCGATGGAAACTCGAATGGCAACGGAGACGGAAATGCCGATGGTAATTCCAATGGCGATGACGACGGCGGCGATAACGGTGGTGAAACCAATCAGCCTCCAGCTCAAAAAGAAGAAGCTAAGAAAAAGCTAAAAGCAAAATTGCTTCCTGCTTTCTTCTTGAACTTTGACTTCGGCACTCAGATCGTAAATCTAACTCAATACGATGCAACTAAGGCTAAACCGAACACAGTTGCAAACTACAACCCTGTTTTGGACACCATGGTTTACGGTGACTATGCAGGTGGTTTCCAAGTCACTAAATTCTCGACTCTTGCGGGTGGCTTAGGCGCCAACATTCTTTTCTATTTCGAAAATGCCACGGGCCTGCAAAAAGCTCTATGGGCGTCTGTCGGTTTGATCCCTTATGCGGGTCGCGATGTGGTGTCTGTGCGTTCCGCAAAAACGCTTCAACAGGCGTACGAACTTAAAGCTTTGACTGTGCCGCAAAAAGCCAGCGAGTTGAACACTTGGGCTCCTGGTGATTCCGTTACTTATGCGTCAAATGGTGGCGTGATCTTCTCTTCAAGCATCGGTGCCGCAATTGCGGGATTGGGCAACTCTTATGTAGCGCAAGGTTCTTTCCAAACTTATGTTGAGAAAGTGGATCAAAACAGTGTGTACGTCCGTTTGACTGATATTAACGTTAATACGTTCTCAGTTCAGACTTCAGCTTCCTTAGCGACTTTGAGCACAAGCAAGTTCAAGCAAGTTGATCAAGGTATGTCATTCCTTATTAACTTCAATGACACGACTGGAGCTAAGGCATTCAACGACCTTGTCAAAGGTAACGTTGCAGCGATCCAACAGTTAGCCGAAAAGAATATTGCTTCTGTGAAGAAGTACGAAAAACTGACGCATAAACAAGTCGGCAGAATGAACAACTTCTACTTCGGTATCCCTATCTTGGCTTACAATAGTTGGTCAGCGGGTAAAACATACGACATTTCAAATACCCAGGCGTTCTATGACAACACGAAGTCCACTGTTCAATACGGTATCTACTTGAAGGAAAAACGTTCTCGCCTATGGAATACTCATAGCGCAACAACTGAGGCCTTCTACGGCGGTATCTTTAAAGTCACTGACTTCGCAAACCGTCCTCTTACTAAAGGTGTTTTCGGTCAGTATACTTGGACTTCTGATGATGATTCTTCAAGCCATGGCGACATCCGTTCAGCAGTTAAAGGTCTTATCAGAAAAACGGGTCTGGTCCGCGAATTGTCTATCAACGTGCCATCGCTAAAAGACCTTCAATATTCAAAGGTGAGCTTCCAAGTAACGTTGAATGAAGAACAAACATTCCGTTTGATCAAACGCTTTACGTCTCTTTCTGCGAATGAAGTACGTGCTCTTGCGACTAAGAAATCTCGTGCTTACTTCGTTTCTAAAGCAGATCCCTATGAAATCTGTTTTTCTTCTGAACAAGAGAACGACAACTGCGAAAGCCGTATCGAAGGCGAAACTCGCAGTGCTGCGGCAGACATGTTCCAAGCTATCAACGTGATGGAATATCACTACCGTCAGTCTTACGATAAGGGCTTCGTGATGGCTTATGCCGATTTCGGTAAAGCTATGTTGAAGAATCCTTTCTTGTTCCAAACTGTTCTTGAGCTTGCTGGTTCAGATGTGCAAATGAACTACTCTATCAACAACACTTACTTGTCTTCTTACAACATCCAGTTGACGACAACAGGCGTTCCTGGAAAATACGTGAAGACATTCGTGCAAAATCCATTGATCAGTCTTCCAGCGCGCGCTGGCACTAACGCAAGTGGCGGGGTTTCTACTCTTCCATCCTTTGGTGCTCCAGTAGCTCCGTAAGAATCTGCATCATAGAAATAGAAAAGGCCGGTATCCCCGGCCTTTTTTTTTAAAATTGCATCGCTTTTTATTTCTTTTTCGATTTACGATACGCGAACCAACCTAAAGAAATAAATGAAAAGGCAATGGCCAGAATCACGTACACGCGGCCTTCTGCTGTATCATCCTGTGCGGACTTAATTCCAAAATAGAAAATCGCTGTTTTCGTGACAAAGGTCGCCTGAAGTAGAATCCAAATATAGGAAAACATCTCCCAGAAAACGCGATCTTCCTGGGTCTCGGGTTTCTTTTCTTTTTTTTGGAGTCTTTTCTCACCCCAGTGCGCCAGATGAAAATCCCGAATTACCGCAACCCAGGCTGCTTGAAAATCAGCCTGCGTCTTTCCTTGGACTTCGCCAGCCAGCTTTTGCATAGCAGCTTTTCTGAACTTTTCTGTGGATTCACGGCTCCAGATTCCTCCGGCGCTCTGCCAAAGATCTTGAGCAATATTTCTTTCCAGTTCCGCTAGAAAAGCCGCTCCCTCGGGAGATAAATCTTTGTGAAGCTTGAATTCATCTTGTAGGGAATGGCTCATTCAAAATTTTTACTGCAAAAGCTGACACCTGACAAGTCACCTTCACTATCGATCTTCGACGATGACGAGCGTACGATAGTTGACCCTGCGTATCACATTGCCGCGGCGATCACGAGAGACCGTGCCATTGCGATTGATCACAGGAACCAGGCCTCGGCCTTCCGACTGAATGCGATTAAAGACAAACGCGGCATTTTCGTGATGAAGGCGCACGCATCCGCCCGAAGCTCGAGTGCCCAAGTATTTATAAAGTCCTGGAGTCGTCGCATGAACAGCAATGCCACCATTAAAGAACACGCTGTAGGGCATCGGCGTTTGCCAAGTTTCTGAATAGTGATCTTTGTTCAACATATAAGGATAGAAGAAGCCCGCGGGAGTGACGGAAAAATAAGTGCGCCCACTTTTAGCAGTTTCCCATCTTTCTCTTCCGGTCGAAACGGGCCAATCATAAGTCAGATAGCCGTTCAAATAGACTTTCATGCGCTGAGCACCAGGCCCACTTTCCTTCTTATTAATGATCAGTATCACCGGATACTCGCGGAATATATCCAAGGCCTCTGTACGAGCGACGTCCTCTACTGTTTTTATGACCAGGGGGATTTCAGTGCGGGGAAAGCCATTTTCCTCGGCGATTTCATCCGGTGACATCAAGTCATCTAGCGGTCGATAATCGGCGGACTCTTGGGCGTTTGTCGTCAATGACATCAAGAGCATGAATGACATTAGGTACTTTTTCACGGTGTCTCCTTCGTAAGTTTTTCTGAGTCGTCAAAATGACTGGATCTCAGACGCTAACCCCGGGTTTTAGAAACACTCAAGAAACTATTGCTGATTTTGTCTGAATAAAGTTCTGACTAATTTAATAAGATGGCCGCAAAGGCAGCATCTAAAAATGCAAATTCACGTTAACAGTCAGTCCCGGATTCACGGCGAAGTTTCTTTCACGCACAAAATCCAAATTGGGAATGACATCGTAGTCCAAAATTCTTTTTAAGAGAATATGCCTCCAGGTCACAGAAAAGTTATATCCAGCCAACTGGTAGTTCGGACGATTGGACGAGGTTACGAATATGGCGTAAGACAAAGACCTGCTTTTCGTGAAACTCTGCCCCAGGGATAAACCATTCGTTGCGGTAAAGACATGGGGTCGACTTTGATAGTCGCCTTCATTAATCAAAGTCAAAGAGTACATGGCACTTAAGGGCCAGTTGAAGTTCAAAGCCTCAAAGATACCGGCCCCTTTCCCAGGGGTGGCATAAAATTCTAAATGGGGATTAATTCGATATTTCTTTTGTTCAATAATGGTTTCAAATTTCAGTGAATGCGATATTGCCGGCGTACCCTCGAAGGTAATCCGTGGCTGAAAAGACGTTCTGATTTCACCCATTCTTTTAAAAAGACTTAGCGACGCTCCATAATTTCTTTCGCGGGGTTCTGTCCGAAGATATTTGGTTTTGGCGTCCCGCTCTTCGTTTTCGTCGTAACTTGTAAAGGTCAGCTGCCAATATTCTTCCACATTGGGAAGACGCAAATCTATATTGAAGTTGAACGCCCCGGAAACCCCATCCGCCTCGGTGTAATAACCAGAGTTTTCCAGAGTCACCGCTGTCTTATTGGGCCTAGTCGTGTAGCGCTCACCCGCTAAAAACAAGTCCAGACCGTCAGCCACGCTATCCAGCCACTCTGATACATTGATATTCTGACGAATGAGAGTTTCTTCGACAGTCTCGTAGGCGGCCTGACCCGAGACCGAAGACAGCGAAACAATGCCGGCGCAGAGAAACGCCCGCCATTGCCGTCTCATTGAAAATTTTGATTGTATTTTTCCGATCAAAACTTAATCTCCCTACATGGACCACTGTAAACTAGTTTTTAGTATCTTGTCCTTTATTTTGTTGTTTTCTTTTTTAGAGGACGCTGAGGCCTATACTCCGCAAAGAGGAAATGTTCACACCTCAATGGGGCCTTATTTCTATCGGACAAACTACGATGGGGAAGGGGCTGAGCGTGGATATCGGACTGGTTTGAATTGGGTGATTATTGGCGATGTGAATGATCGAGGCAGCCTGGAGTTCACAACTACATTTATGAACAAAAGTTTTGTGGGACGCAAAGACGGCTATGTAGTTATCGAAGACACTCAAGTGGTCCATGCGGCGGCAGGATATCGGCGCTGGTTCGGCAGTCGCTATAGCGCCGTGATGTCACTGTATACTTCTTATCCCTTGGGAGATTCAGAAAAGGTCTATAACTCTTTCCCCGTCGATCCTGTAAAAACATATGCGCACGAAAATGCCGAAACCGGCTTGGACTTCGGCGCACAAGCCGAACTTTGGGCCCAAGGACGCTATGCCCTGACGACAGAAGCGCGCTATTCCTGGGCCTTAACAAAAAATCATGATGAGTTTTCGGATCAATACGGGTTCATGATTGTTCTGCGCTACTTCTTCCAGGGCCAGAACACTCCCCGCGAAGAACTTCTTAAATAAAAAAAGCCCCGGCCGACGCCGAGGCTTTTAGGATATCTAATATTCAAATTCCGCTTAGTATGATTTCGCGAACAGGACCCACTTGGTCGCCGGTTTTCCCGAGAATATACAATTCCCCGTCACCGCTTCTTGCTGCAAAGGCGCACAACGTGGCGTTACTTTCAGCTTCGCTAACAAGTCATGTCCCATTCCCTCTTCACACCAAGGCACCATCGCGAATCCCGGAGCCGAGGCCTCGTCGCCAGAGAAGTACTTTTCAAAGTCTTGTAAAGAAGTGATGCGCTTAATGTTCTCATCACGGAACTTTTTTGCTTTCTCGAAAAGCCCATCTTGGATTTCTTGCAGAAGATTTCCAATATTCGCAACAAAATCCGCCTTCGTTTGTGAAGCCTTTTCTTTAGGACCACGGTCACGACGACCGACGAAAACTTCACCCTTAGCCATGTCCCGAGGACCCACTTCCACGCGCAATGGAACACCCTGTTTGATGTACTGCCATGCTTTTTCTCCGCCGCGCAGATCACGATCGTCGATTTTCACGCGCACCGCAGAGCCTGAGAAGTTTTGTTGCTTAAGTTCTTTGGCCAAAGTTTGTACATAATCAAGAACTTGTGCCTTTTCTTCGTCATTGCGATAGATCGGAATGATGACAACGTGCAAAGGCGCAATTCTTGGAGGAGCCACAAAGCCATTATCATCACTGTGGGTCATGATCAAACCGCCGATAAGACGGGTTGAAACACCCCAGGACGTCGTCCATGCGAACTCTTCTTTTCCTTCCGCACTGAGATATTTGATCTCAGAAGCTTTTGCGAAATTTTGACCTAAGAAATGCGATGTCCCTGCTTGCAGGGCCTTACGATCTTGCATCAACGCTTCGATTGTATAAGTATCTACCGCGCCCGGAAATCTTTCGTCTGGCGTTTTCATACCTTTAATAACCGGCATCGCCATATACTTTTCAGCAAACTCGGAATAGACGTCCAGCATCTGCAAAGTTTCTTCCTGAGCCTCTTTCGCCGTCGCGTGAACGGTATGTCCTTCCTGCCATAGGAACTCTGCCGTTCTTAGGAACATGCGCGTACGCATTTCCCATCTCATCACGTTACACCACTGGTTCACCAAAATCGGTAAGTCACGATAAGATTTCACCCATTTTGCGAATTGGTGGCCAATGATAGTTTCAGAGGTTGGGCGAATGATAAGAGGCTCTTCCAGTTCTCCGTCCGGAACAAGCTTTCCGGTCCCATCGCCTTTAAGACGGTGATGAGTCACCACCGCACATTCTTTCGCAAAACCTTCGACGTGAGCCGCTTCTTTTTCTAGGAAGCTGAGCGGAATCAACAAAGGAAAGTAAGCATTCACATGCCCGGTGTCTTTGAACATACGATCTAAAACAGCCTGCATGTTTTCCCAAACAGCGTAGCCCCAAGGTTTGATCACCATGCAACCGCGAACCGGAGAATTTTCCGCCATGTCAGCCGCAGTGATGACCTGTTGGTACCACTCAGGATAATTTTGTGCTCGTGTAGGAACAATCGCTGTATCTGCCATTTTTTTGTCTCTTTCTCGTGAAAAAAGTCTTTGGGATCCTTTTTCCCCTAGTTGTCTTTAGTATCAATACCGTATGCTTTGATCTTTCTGTGAAGATAACTTCTTTCCAGACCGATCACTTCTGCTGTTTTACTGATGTTACCGCTATTTTCGGAAATCTTGCGAAGCAGATAATCTTTTTCAAATTGAGCGCGGGCTTCGCGGAATGTGGAAAGATCCTGCATCTCGACCGCTTTTTCATCGTCTTTGTCAATCAGACCGGCAAAGCGCACATCATGCACGTCCACGAATTCACCCGGAGTCAGGATGTAAACGCGCTCAATAAAATTTTTCAGCTCGCGCACATTGCCTGGCCAAGTGTAGGCAATCATTTTTTCGATCGCTTTTTCAGAAAATACTTTTTTCAAATAACCGCTTTCACGTGCCACGTTGTCAGAGAAGTAAGACACCAATACTGGGATGTCTTCGACATGTTCACGAAGTGCAGGAATGCGGAAAGGAATAACGTTCAGACGATAATAAAGGTCTTCGCGGAAGCGCCCCTCCTTAACCTCTTTCTCGAGATCTTTGGAAGAAGCAGCAATAACACGAACATCATTTTCGATCAGTTCATGACCACCAACGCGGGAGTACTTCTTTTCATCAAGATATTTTAAAAGTTTCGCCTGACATTCTTTATTCATCTCGCAGATCTCGGCGATATAAAGTGTTCCCCCTTGGGCCAGATCGAGTTTGCCTTTTTTTACTCGGTCCACGCCTGGCATAGCGCCCTTTTCGATACCGAAGATTTCGGAATCAAGAAGGTCCTCCGGGATACCGCCACAATTGATTTCAACAAAAGGACGGCTGGCGCGCGCGCTCATATAGTGCACGTTCTGCGCGACCAGCTCTTTGCCGGTGCCGACTTCCCCCTGGATTAAAATCCATGAATTGGTCGGCGCCACGCGGGCAATGATCTGCTTTGTTTGCATAATCGAAGCGGCTTCTCCGATAAGTGCAATCGACTTACGAAGTTTGTTTAATAACAACGCCTTTTCTTCTTTTTGTTGCTGGTAACTTAAAATATTCGAAATCACGATCAGGATTTTATCCATGGACAGAGGCTTTTCGATGAAATCCCAGGCGCCCAGCTTTGTGGACTTCACGGCTGTTTCGATCGTCCCATGACCCGAAATCATCACGAACTCGAGTTGGGGGAATTCTTTACGAGCCATCGTTAACACTTCGATGCCATCGTATTTACCCGGCATCCAGATATCCTGAAACACGATATCAGGTTGAACTTCGCGAATGGCTTTGAGTCCTGACTCTCCGTCATGGGCAAGGAAAACTTGATAGCCTTCGTCCTTCAATGAAGCCGAGAGCACATCACGAATCGGAGCTTCGTCATCAATAATCAGAATTTTTGTATTTTGAGCTGTCATCTAGGACCTCTTTCTACTCGCCAGCAGGTTTCCAAGCACCCACTTCATTGACTGGCATTTCGATCACCATTTTGACCCCTTTGGGTTCATTGGCTGTCGCACGAATGAAACCATTATGATCTTCGATGATCCTTTTCACAATGGCTAAGCCTAGCCCAGTTCCGCCCTCTTTTGTAGAGTAGTATGGCTCAAAAATGCGACTTCGATCTGCCGCAGGAATACCTTCGCCATTATCAGACACCGTTAAACGGACAGTTTTGATATCCTTGTCGTATCGAGTCACGATTTCCACTGTGGCCTGTGGCTCTTTTGCAACAGCTGAAACCGAATTGTCGACCAAATTTACGATCACGCGTTTAATCTGGTCAGGGTCAAATTTGAAGTCCGGCAATTCAGCATCCTTCGAAAAAACAAATTTGACGTTACCATGCGCTTGCCGATAAAGGCCCAGTGATTCCTCAACCACGCTATTAAGATTGGCGACCACAGGACGAGCTTGCGGCAGACGTGCAAAATTACTGAACTCGTTCACCAAGTTTTTCAAGCCATCGACCTGCTTTACGATCATCGTCGTGCATTCACGGAAAGCCGGATCGGTCACAGTGGCACCAAACTTTCTTTGCAGACGTTCTGCGGAAAGTTTGATCGGCGTCAAAGGGTTCTTGATTTCATGGGCGATACGGCGGGCCACTTCAGTCCAGGCCGCAGCCCGTTGAGCATTGGCAATCGGAGTTAAATCGTCAAAAACCAAAATCTTACCCATCTCGTGACCTCTTTCATCTTTCAAAATTGAAAGAGTCATCAAGAGTGGCAAAGCTTCGCCCTGGACGTTCAAACGAAGTTCTTTTTGGATACTTTCAACCTTGTGATCCACCATGGTTTTTTGCAGCTCTGCGAAGGTGCGGAAGTACTCTAATGTTAAAAGATCACGCACCGATTTTCCAATGTACCTGTCAGGATCAATTTTCAATAGATGAGCCGCATGACGGTTGATCGTAGAGACGACACCATGCTCATCCACCGAAATCACTCCGGCACTGACGTTCTTCAGGACGGTATCGGTATAACGCGCATGCTGATCCAATTCTTCCAGCGTCTTTTCGAGAGTCACCGTCATTTGGTTAAAACTTGAAATCAAATCATTGATTTCCTCTGAACCCGACTGAATTTGCAGGGGTGTATAGTCGCCGCCCGCGACACGACGAGTGGCTCGTCCCAATTGCACGATGGGAATCGACAACTGCTTCGCTAAATAGAACCCGAACCAGGTCGCGGCTAGCAAGATCACGAAAGTCATCAGAACAAGAATGTACAGATAGATCGACTTCAAAGGATATTCAAGAGGGTTGATATCACGAAACTCATCATAAGCCGTCGAAATATCATTCATCTTTGAGATCAGTGACAAAGGCAGAAAGCTAGAGACAACGACCGCGCCTTTTTCCGCCCCTTCTTGCACGGGGACAATCACACGCACCAGATTGCCGTCCCCGAACTGATGGATGATGCTGGCTTCCGCCTGCAATTTAATCCCTTTTTGCAAGAACTCTAAAGAGACTGCAGGAACGTTCGGAACCGTGTCGTCTTCCGCCGCCACCACCACGCGCTTACCAAAGAGCGAGGGATAATATTCGACGGCATCCAAACTGAATTCTTCCCGAAGATTTTCAATGCGCTTTTTTATTTCGTTCGGGTTCTGCACATTGCGAATGGAATCTGCGATTTTGTGTGCGAAGTGATAGTTGTCCTTCTTCGCATTGAAATAGTAGGCATTGGTCACTTCAATAGAGCTTTTTAGAACCCCCGCCATCTTGGCGCTGAACCATTTGTCGAAACTGGAGTTGATGTAGAAGACTGAAATAATGAACATCAGCACAGTCGGAACGAAACTGAAGGCCACAAACGCGGCAATCAACTTCGCTTTCAGACTGCTTCCGAAAACCTTGCCCTGTCGTTCGACGAAAACCTTCACGACATTGCGGAAGATCATGAACAGCAAAAGCAATAGCAGGATGATATTGAAGTTCACCAGACCAAAGAAGAAAATACTGTGCACGAATGGCAGTTGTTGGCTGGTGGCGAAAAGACGAATTTCAAACCAAGTCAGAAGACCGAATAAAAACGACACCAAAAGAACCAGAAAGATCTCGCGGCGTCGCTTCTTAAATTCCTGAGGACCAGGAGGCTGAAAATCGTCGTTTACGGGGGTGTTTTCCATCCCCCTTATGCTAGATTACTTTTTAGCATTTTTCTTCTTTTTTTGTGTTTTTGATGCAGCTTTCGAGGACTTGGCCGCCTTAGGTTTGGCCAAGATCGCCGCGGTTTTCAAAGTCGCCGGAATCTCTTGAGTCAAACCGATCATTTCCATAACCACCTGAGCGGCTTCTTCACCTTTATTACCGTGAGCACCACCCGCACGAGCCAAGGCCTGCTCTTCGTTCTCAGTCGTCAAAACACCAAACCCGATAGGTTTTTTGTAATCAAGCATCAACCGAGTGATTCCATCCGTTACCGAATTGCAGACATAGTCGTAATGAGAAGTTTCGCCACGAATCACGGCTCCCAGGGCCACGACGCCATCACAACCAGCATCCAGGAAAGCCTGACAAGCCAAAGGCAACTCGACTGCACCAGGAACAAGAGCCGCGAAGATTTCAACGCCTTCACAAGACTCAAGATAAGAGATTGCTCCTTCTTCCAGTTTTTCCGTGATTTCATTATTAAAACGAGCTGTGACTACACCAACTTTAAGACCCATTACTTGTGCCCCTTTACATTTTCAATAGCTACGATTTCTACAATTTCGATTCCGAAGGCCTTCAGGCCCACTTTCTTTTCAGGTTTGTTCGTTAGAAGACGAATCTTGTGCGCACCGATTTCACGCAGAATTTGCGCCCCAATGCCGTAATCCCGCTCATCCATCAACGGCGTTGATGGACGAACATCTTCCATTCCCGCCAGCATATTCAGCTCTTGAGTCAAACCATGCGTGCGGTTGTTACCACGAAGCAAGACAAAGGCGCCCGATTTTTGTTCGCTGATCAGCTTCAGACTTTCCAGAACTGTCGACGCACCTCTTTGTAATACCGCCATAAAGTCCCGGGTGAAATTATCGACATGCACACGCACCAAGGTTTCCTGATCCGGGGAAATCTCGCCCTTCTGGATCACCAAATGTTCAAGTCCATCTACAGTGCTGCGGAAAATGCGTGCCTTTAAACCTTCACCAAAAGAAGACGGCAGATCAATGGCCGAAAGCTCTTCGACCAAAGTTTCATTCGCCAAACGGTAGGCGATCAAATCGACGATGGTGCCGATTTTTAAGCCGTGTTTCTTGGCGAACTCTTTCAGATCCGTCACACGCGCCATGCTCCCGTCAGGATTCATGACCTCACAAATGACGGCCGCAGGATTCAGCCCCGCCAAACGAGCCAAATCTACGCTGGCTTCGGTATGTCCCGCGCGTTTAAGAACCCCGCCTTGCTGAGCGCGGATCGGGAAAATATGTCCCGGCATATGAATGTCTGAAGGCTTTGCATGCGGGTTCGCGGCCACTCGCAAAGTGTGCGCTCGGTCGGCAGCGGAAATCCCCGTCGAAATGCCCTCTGAGGCTTCAATGCTGACAGTGAATGCTGTTTTGTTGGGAGCAAAGTTCATGTCATCACGAACCATGAGCGGCAATTGCAAACGCTCGATCTGCTGGGCCGTCACTGTCAGACACACCAGACCGCGTGCTTCGGTGATCATAAAATTCACCGCTTGAGTCGTCACATGGTCCGTCGCAAGAATCAGATCGCCTTCGTTTTCACGATCTTCGTCATCGACAAGGATGACCATCTTTCCGTTGCGAATATCTTCGATGATTTCTGGAATAGTATTAAATGACATTAGTCTTTCCTTACTTCAAGAGAACGCTGGATCGCTCGCGCCATATAATCAGGCTCGACATTCACCGAGGAACCTTTTTTCAACTCGCCCAAATTCGTGCGTTTGATGGTTTCCGGAATTAAACACACCGAGACCACATGGTCTTGCAATTCGTTGACGGTCAGACTGACTCCATTCAGAGTGATGCTGCCCTTTTTCCAAACAAATGGTAGAATGCTGTCTTGCACTTTGACGTCGATAAACAACGACTCGCCATCAAGATCAGACCGCAGAACTTCACCAAGGCTGTCCACATGACCGGTCACGAGATGGCCGTGGATACGATCACCAAAACGAAGAGACCTTTCCAGGTTCATTTTTTTGCCAATCCAGCTTTGCGGATTCCAATTCAAAACTTTGATCGTCTCGGCGGCCAAAGCAAAGGTCATCAGGTCGTCGCTGAAGGCTTCCACCGTCAGGCAAACACCGTCGCAGGCAATACTGTCGCCCAATTTTATATCATTGAATTCTTTAGGTTTTTTAACTTGAATGCGGAAGGCATTATGAAGTTCCTCAGAACTTACAATAGGCATCACCGCTTCGACAATTCCTGAAAACATAACGGCCTCGGTTTGATGCCCGTGAAACTACACTCTTGCCCTCTTGAAGGCAAGGAACTCGTTCCCTGTTCCCAGACGTTATACAGAGGCCGCCCCAACTCGCGTTTTTTTGCCGCCAAATCAAATATAACGCGGCCTCAGGCCAAGAACATGAAAGAAACGGCTTTCAAGATGCTTTCGAATTGAGAAAAAAGAAAGGGAGAGTTCTTCAACTCTCCCTTTTTGCTTTAGCGACCTGGCTTGGTCGGATTGGAGGAACCTGAACCGGGATTTGTCACCACGGGAGTGACTGGCGTTACACCAGGATCTGCGGGTTTATAGTCGGCCGCGTGGAACTTGAATAATTTAACTTTTGCGCCGATCACGGCGTTCTCGTCATTTTGTTCAATCACTCGACCGCGCGAAATCTCATCACCCACCCAGTCGATTTCGATTTTTGCAACCGCAGAGCTTGCTTGTGCCCCACCGCCCAGATAATGGGAATTACAGGGTTCGCCTTCCCAATAGTAGTCTTCGTTGTAAACCAACAATTGGTCACCGGCTTCCAGTTTCACGTCTGATCCACCGACAATGATAAGATGAGTGTCGTGATTTGCCATCACTCGGGTGTACCACTCTTCAGACTTGAGCTGTTGATTCACGGAAGTCACACCTAAATTCAGCGCGTTCTTCGTAACATTCGCCAAAGGAGTTTGATAGTAGGCGCTGGGTCCTAAAGTGAAAGCGCCGAAGTTCAAACCAAAGCTTACTTTGGTTTTAGTTTGTTTCGAAGTCACGTTAGCCGCCGCAATGACTTTTGAAGTTAAAGGACGTGTCGCCACCATGGAAAGATCCAACTGCGCCCACTCCAAGTTGATTCCCGCTGACGCCAAACCATTTGTCGGATAAGCGCCGCTAGGATTGAAACCCAAGGTGATACCGCCGCCGCCAATCAATTCGAAAGAATTCACGGAGCCAGAGATTTTCGCTTGGGGAATATTCACCATACACCAGGCTGTCTTGGCGTACTGTACGTTGTAATTGTCTTTACCTGCAGCTTCGGCAAAGGCTTTCATCATCTGACCGTCTGCTTTGGTAAGATTGAAAAATCCCACATCGCCAGGCACAGCTTGCGAAGGCGGCACGGCAATCGGCGGGTTGTACTTCAAAGTAAATTCTTTGCTGTCTAAAAGAACACTATAGATCTGTTGATTGGCCACAAATTGAAAGTCGAAAGCGCCACCACCGGGAAACATGACCGGACTGGAGCGGATGGAGCCCAGCTCAACAATTTTTTTCAAAGCGCGAGGCGGTGTCACTGCTTGCTGTTGTTGCTCGCACTTTTGATTTCCCATCGTCATGGCGGCTCCCGCCACTAGAATCGATGCTTTAAAAATCTTCTTTGATAAATTTTGTGCTTTCATGAGGTTCCATCCCTTTCCACTCATTGCGCCATCTGCTGTACAGGCACAGTATACGGAATAGAACTGCTAGACCTTAAACTTACGCTAAGTGTTCGAAGCGACTTGCAAAAACAAAACCGATATCGTTATGAGACACGCTAAGTTGTTGAAATCAATTGCATCCTAAAAAATTCGCATTCACTAAAAAAAATGGATGTGTCGAAACTTTGAACTGTTTCACTAAACTTTATACGGACTGTTCGCGAAGTGTTCACTTGGAATGTAAAACTCTTTTTCAGAAACTTGGGAAATGCTTCACGCTAAAAAGTTCCGCCGCCGGAAAGGGTGATGAAGTACTGCACTTCATCCTTGCCCAGAACAAAATCATTCTTATCCGTGCGATCCTCTAAATAATGAAAAGCCTGCACACCACCACCGATACGCAGTCCCCCCAAGCCAAAAGTGATTCCGGCTTTGCCGAAAACCGCATTCGACTTTTCTGTTGCCAATCGCACACCGGGTCCCGCAAAAAACTCGACACCAAAGGCGCGATTTTGCGTGTAAAGATCGTAGTTCAAAAGGGCCGCAGAATCCAGACCATAGACAGTTTTGATTTCGCTTCCAAACTGCGTGAATAAAGAATTGCGCCAATTCAGCCAGTTGGTCGCGTAGTAGTTCAGCCCTAAGTGAATTTCTGAATAGCTTTCGCCGTCGCGCGAACCCGACGATCCACTGACATCGTAGGAAAAATGATTTTGCGCAAAGGCGACTGTAGACAGCAACAAGCTTACAACGAAAACAACGGCTGATTTTTTCATAAAACTATTTTGCGAACGGGCGCAAAAAAAGGTCAAACTTTTTTTTGTTCGCGCGTCCGCACTAAATAGACCACCACGACGATATTGACTAAAGTAATAGCCACCTTGATCCATGAAAAATGAAACCACGATTCATAAAATTCATAGGGCAGATAAATGCCTCCAGACACAATCCCCAACCACTGAGCCCAGGACCGTTCCCGCCAAAGCCCGTAGGCCTCAACCCACCGAAGTGCGCAGTAAGCCACAACTCCGATGGCTAAAATTTGCATGTTGTGATCCGAGATGCCGGAAAGGTACTGAGCCAAGGGTTTGGGAATCTGATGATGCGCGTTCAAGCCCGCGTGAGCCAGGAATTGTTCTCCGACATGCTGAGCCCGATAATGCAGAAGCTCCAGAAAGCCCAGGCCCGCTGTCAACACCGTCAACCCTTTTAAGAATTCAAACAGTGCTATGACTCGCAGGCCTGACATAGTTCGCTCATCCTTTAAAAGCTCAGTTTTTGATCGCTTCCTTTGACGTGCACGCTATCGCCAGCTTTGACTTTGCCGGAAATAATTTCTTTAGAAAGCGGATTCAAAAGTTCTGTTTGAATCACACGTTTTAAAGGCCGGGCACCGTAAATAGGATCGTAACCTTTCTTCGCCAGGAAATCGACCGCGCTTTGATCGAAGTCGATGCTGATTTTCTTTGCTTTCAAACGTTGCGCAACCAGATCCAGTTGCACCTTCACGATGCCTGAGATTTGCGATTCACCCAACGAGTGGAACATCACGATTTCATCAATACGATTTAAAAACTCGGGACGGAAGCGTTCGCGCAAAGCTTCATTCACGGCAGCACGTTTGTCATTTTCGTTCATACCTGGAGCCAAGATGGACTGCGATCCCACGTTCGACGTCATGATCAAAACCGTGTTCTTAAAATCCACCGTGCGCCCCTGACCATCGGTCAAGCGTCCGTCATCCAACACCTGCAGCAGGATATTGAAGACATCGGGGTGCGCTTTTTCTACCTCATCCAAAAGAACAACACTGTAAGGTCGGCGACGAACAGCTTCTGTCAACTGACCGCCCTCTTCATATCCCACATATCCCGGAGGAGCACCGATCAAACGAGCGACGGCATGTTTTTCCATGTACTCACTCATATCAATACGCACGACGGCCTGCTCGTCATCAAACAAGAACTCGGCCAAGGCCTTCACGGTTTCGGTCTTCCCGACCCCCGTCGGTCCCAGGAACATAAAGGTTCCAATCGGACGATTTGGATCGGAAATTTCCGCACGTGCACGGCGAATAGCATCGGATACAATCGTTAAAGCGTGGTCTTGACCAACAACGCGTTTTTGCAAAGCCTCTTCCATGCTCAAAAGCTTTTGCGATTCGCTTTCCAACATTTTGCTGACAGGAATTCCCGTCCACTTTGCCACGACTTCAGCCACGTCTTCAGGCCCCACCTCTTCCTTGAGCATGCGCTCTTCGGTGGCGGACTTTTGCTCTTTGCTTCGCTCTTCCAAACCTTTAAGCTTCTTTTCGGCTTCGGGAAGTTTGCCGTATTTTAATTCAGCCGCTTTCCCTAAATCCCCTTCGCGTTCCGCGCGAGAGACTGCCAATTTCAAATCTTCGATATCCGATTTTAATTTTTTAATCTGGTCGATGCCGCCCTTTTCGAACTCCCATTGTTCGCGCAACAGTTGGTTCTGCGCGTTTAAGCGGGACAGCTCTTTTTCAATAACCCCTAGGCGTTCTTTGGAGCCTTCATCTTTTTCTTTTTTTAGAGCTTCTTTTTCGATACGAAGCTGCATGAGTTCGCGCTCGATCTTATCGATCTCTTCCGGCACAGAACGGGTTTCAATTCCCAACTTGCTGGCCGCTTCATCGATAAGGTCAATCGCCTTATCCGGAAGGAACCGATTGGTAATATAACGATGGGATAACTTCACCGCCGCAACTAAAGCAGAATCAGTGATACGAATTCCGTGATGGACTTCGTACTTTTCCTTCAGGCCCCGCAAGATCGTGATGGCATCGTCCACGCTGGGCTCTTCCACCATGACCGTCTGGAAGCGTCTTTCCAAAGCGGCGTCTTTTTCAATGTATTTACGATACTCATCCAAAGTCGTCGCGCCGATACAACGCAACTCTCCGCGCGCAAGAGCCGGCTTCAACAATTGTCCGGCATCCATGGCGCCTTCGGTCTTACCCGCGCCGACAAGAGTATGCAGCTCGTCGATGAAGAGGATGATCTGACCGTCACTCGAAGTGACTTCTTTGATGACAGCCTTCAAGCGATCTTCGAACTCGCCGCGATACTTCGCACCCGCGATCAAGGCTCCCATATCCAGGGACATTAGTTTTTTTCCGACTAAGTTATCGGGAACGTCATGTTTGATGATTCTTAAAGCCAAGCCTTCCGCAATCGCGGTCTTACCCACCCCGGGCTCGCCGATCAAAACGGGATTGTTCTTTGTCCGACGGGAAAGAACCTGCACCACACGACGAATCTCTTCATCGCGACCAACCACGGGGTCAAGTTTGCCCTCGGCCGCCAGAGCAGTCAAATCACGTCCATATTTATTTAAGACTTCATATTTGTTTTCAGGATCGTCGTCCGTGACCTTTTGGCTGCCACGCATTTCCTGCAACGCTTGCTTGATCGCATCACCATTGATCTTAGCTTTCTTAAAGAGGCCGGAAAGTTCCGTATCCCCGCTTTTCAGCATCGCTAAAAAAAAGTGTTCAGTGGATATATAGGAGTCGCCCCACTGATTGGCTTCATCTTCGGCAAGTTTAAAGATTTTTTCTAATCTGGCACTGGCGAACATCTTCTGGCCGCCACCCGTTACTTGTGGAAAGCGGTCGATTTTAGCCCTGAGATCGTTCAGGAACTGGGCTTGTTGGACGCCCACTTTATCCAGCAAGCGCGGGACAATGCCTTCGGACTGCTGCACCAGCTCCATCAGAAGATGTTCTGGCTCGACAGAGGGGCTGCTTTTACGCTCGGCCAATTTTGCGGCCGCCTGCATGGCCTCCTGGCTTTTTCGCGTCATTTTTTCAATATCGTTGCTCATACAACCTCCATCTGGAATAAAGGATGAGTCTTATTTTGACTTTGTCAATGAGGGGTTTGTGAATGAATGCAGGTATTGTGAATCGCAAGGGAAATGGCAAGAAATCCCAGCCCCGCATCACGCCTTCGATCAAAAAAGACACTGTGAATCCTCAAGACTATTTGCGCTATGAAACGCGCTTTTCCTGCGAAGACTGTTCACACTTTGATGGTGAAAAAGTCGTTTGCACCATTGGCTACAACCCGCAACATCACCTGAAAGCCGTACAAACTCATCAGTATGAAACTGCGGGCAATATGGCCTTTTGTCGCTTTCTAGAAATTGACTGAGCCTACGGCCAGTAAATCACCTTTTTTCCCTCTGAAAGTATTGTATCTAAGTGGTTCAGGACAATCTTACGTCCTGAAATCCCGATCTATCGTTAGACTAGTATTGTAAAAAAAAAACAAAACCCGCCTGACGTCCTGTCAAGACATCGTCTCAAATCCCGATCTTATGACTATCAATGATTCACTCAGAAGGAGTCAGAGAGAGATGGTCACTCTCTCTGTATTACCGAAAGGAGGGCCTTCAAGGATGAAATAAAAAAGAACAACAGATTGTTCAAGCGCTGGGATGCAGGAACAACGAGAGGAAACTCTACCGGAACGATCCAGCGAAGGTTCTTAGAACCGAAAAATAAAAAGGCCATTAACTTAAGCACAGACTCGGATGTCAGTGCTCGGCAAAGCAGAGTAGGTTCTGCCTAGCCAAAAAAACAAATCAAGGAGGGTATTGAAAATGAAAAATAAATATTAACGGAGGAATTTAAAATGGGAATGAGAGTAACAACTAACATTAGCGCGATCAATGCACAACGTAACCTAGTAGGTTCACAAAGAGCGATCAACGATTCAATGGCGAAACTGGCTTCTGGCAGCCGTATTAATAAAGCTGCTGACGATGCTGCTGGTCTAGCGATCTCTGAAGGTTTGAAAGCTCAAATCCGCTCTGCGACTCAAGCTCAACGTAACGCGAACGATGGTATCTCCATGGTTCAAACTGCTGAGGGTGGCTTGAATGAGATCGGTAACATCGTGGTTCGTCTTCGTGAGTTGGGCATCCAGGCAGCTTCTGACACTGTTGGTGAGACAGAGCGTGGCATGTTGAATAAAGAGGTTCAACAATTGAAATCTGAGATTCAACGTATCGCTTCTGTAACTACTTGGGGTACTACTAAACTTCTAGATGGTTCATCTCCGAAGTTTGATTTCCAAGTTGGTTTGTTCAACAACGCTGAAGAAGATCGTATCTCTTTCAACGCGAGTGAGAACGTAGCTACTTTGGACGCTCTAGGATTGTCAGGCATTGACTTCTCTTCCAAAGAAGGCGCTCAGGATTCACTTGCAATGTTGGACAACGCTCAGACTTCAATCTCTGGAACACGCGCTAATCTTGGTGCCCTTCAGAACAGATTGACTTCGACAGTTGACAACTTGGGTGTGGCTCAAGAGAACTTGTCTGCAGCTAACAGCCGTATCCGTGATACTGACGTAGCTCAGGCTTCTTCTGAGATGACTCGTAACAACATCTTGTTGCAAGCTGGTACTTCAACATTGGCTCAAGCGAACCAATCAAATCAACTTGCTCTTAAGTTGATCGGTTAATAAGCCGAGCGCACACAGTGAGGGCGACAGGCTCGCCCGCAACTGAAGTGACTGAAAAGTTCTAAAAATAAACCCGATGAGTTCTTGCTCATCGGGTTTTCTTTTTTTGACCAAGCCTTATTCAGCGAAGAATTTTGATTCCGTAAAAAGTTTAAACACCACCCGTCTTAAGATTTAATTTTCGCAAAAAACTGTAAAACTTTTTTACCAATAATTTCAAATATTTAGCTAAAGTATCCGGGAATTTCCGCCGAAATTATGTAACGAGTGATAACTGAATGGCCAACCCCATTTGAGTTGCCACACAAAGAACACGGAGGAATTTCTATGATCACAACTCAAACAGCAAGACTTCTGGTGATGGCCCTTCTATCTACATCCCTGCTTGCAGCCTGTAGTAAAGGTGGTTTTGAAACACTCGCAACAGATGGCAATAGCAGCCAAGGTTCTTCTGGCGACAATTCAGGCCAGGATACCCCTCCCCCCTCCGTACCAAGTCAGTTCGATAAGCTGGATATGAATGCTTATGTAGGAAGTGGGACTTACGAAAATGAACAGGTCGTGGCGCTAGATAAAGCCAATAACGCGCTACTTCTATATCTTCCCTTACCCCCTGGACCTTTTAGTTCTGTCTATATTGATGTTCCAAGTGCTAAGGGCGTGAAGATTCAAACTGTTTTAGACTCTCAGCAGAAAGCCCGCGTGGCCGTCAGCATTCCGTTACGTCTGATCGTCAAAGACAAAGTCACTCTGCCGCCGGCGACAACATTGCCCGGTGGACGCGCATTGCCGATGATGCCTAGCGGAGAGTACCCGTCCCTAGCCCTGGGTCTTAATCAGAACTCTGACAACAAGATCTACCTGTACATGGGTGTCAATGCGGTCGGTTTGTTTGTGGAAAGCTCCTTCTTTCCGGAATATGTCGGCATTACAGCCCCCATCAAGAATCAGGCGCAAACACGCACTTTGGGATATTTCACCATCGTTCCTAAGCAAGGCAGCAATAAAGGTGGTCTATTCCTGTCTTTCCTGCTGCCCAATGACCTGGCTGCAATCATCGACGATCACTTGAGTGGTATTATCAACTAAACAAGACCGTCGAAATCTCATTCTAATTTTCTTTGCCTGCCCCCTTAAATGTCGCTAGTCTAAGGGGGCTAATCATTTTTGAACGAAGTTTGACTTCTAGCATTTTTAGGGAGCGATCAATGGCAAAGAAAAAAGCGAAAACAGCTAAGAAAGCCGCAACTAAAAAAGCAGCGAAAAAGCCTGCTAAAAAAGCTGCTGCAAAAAAAGCAACTAAGAAAACCGCAAAACCTGCGAAGAAAGCTGCTAAAAAAGCCGCAACAAAAAAAGCAGCCAAGCCTGCTAAAAAAGCGGCGACGAAAAAAGCCGCTACTAAAAAGGCAGCTCCCAAAAAAGCTGCGAAAAAGCCTGCTGCAAAGAAAGCGGCCCCAAAGAAAGAAAAAGTAGCTAAAGCCGCTGCTGTTGGCGCGGGTGCTGCTGAAGTATTGAAGCCTTCCACTTCTCCTGCGATCGAAGAAATTTCTTCTGATTTCGACGACGAAGCGGAAATGGACAGCATGATCGACATCGAGGAAGAAGACACTGGTTCTGACGACGAGTGGGAAACTGAATCTGATGAGGACACGGAGTCTGAAGAGGAAGAAGAAGGTTCCATCGAGGACGAAGAGTCTGAAGATGACATTTCTTCATCTGATGATGATGACGACGACGATGATGATGACGATGACGATGAAGACTTCGGAGATGACGAAGGTTACTTCTAGTCACTGAAATCACTTCGAAGAGGTATCTTCGAATAGGTTTAAAATTGAAAAGCGCTCTTTGATAAAATCAAGAGCGCTTTTTTTATATGCCTCAGCTAGGTTCGACGCAAAAGTCTTTGATAGTCAACGCCCCCCGTTTTGATTATGATTTCCCCATGTATAAACACCTTTATCAGCGGTTTTTAAAGGCTCATCCTCAGGAACTTCACTTCGCATGTCATAGCCATCACTACTGGCCCGATATTTCACGAGAGGCCCACATGCAATACTGGGATGACTCGGCGAAATTCGTTGATAATAAGTGGGAGCATATTTTTTCTACAAAGGTGCCTCAGGCGCAAAAGCTTATCGCTGAAGCCTTAAATCTTTCCCACCCGGAACAAATCGTCTTTGCACCGAATACTCATGAGTTTGTTTTTCGTCTGCTAAGTTCTTTGGACTGGAATAGAAAGCTTAGAATTCTTACCACAGATTCTGAGTTCTACAGTTTTGATCGGCAGATCAATCGCCTGTCTGAACTGGGAAATTTTGAAGTGGTGAAAGTACCGACCCTCCCTTTTGCGAGTTTTCACGAACGCTTCGAAAAAGAATTGCAACAAGGTGCTTGGGATATGGTTTTCATCAGCCATGTCTTTTTCAACTCAGGCCTGGCCTGCGATATCAAAAGGCTGGCGCAGAAAGCCCCCTCAGACAGTCTTTTTGTGATCGATGGGTATCACAGCTTCCTGGCGGTTCCGGTGGATCTTGCGCCTTTGCAGAAAAAAGTCTTCTATCTGGCCGGTTCGTACAAGTATGCACAAGGTGGTGAAGGGGCCTGTTTTCTTTATGTTCCTCCCGGTACACGGCATCGTCCTTTTCATACGGGTTGGTTTGCTGAACTTTCGCATCTTGCCGCCGTCGGAAATCAAGTGGGTTATCCCGAAGACGCCCTTCAATATGCCGGCAGCACCATGGACTTTTCGGGACTTTACCGTCTAATCGCAGTTCTTGAAAAGTTTAAGTCCGAAGGCTTAAGCGTCGCCAACATCCATCAGATCGTAAAAAGAAATCAGCAGTCTTTTCTCGCAGCTCTGGAGAAAAATCCGCATCCGGTTTTGAATGCGCAGAACTTAGTAAATCCTGAGATATCCGGATTGGATCGGGGACATTTTTTAACTTTCGAATGCCCGAGCGTGGAAAGAACCCAGACCCTGGTTGCCGAGCTGAAACGGCATCACGTCCAGACAGACTCTCGCTCGACGCGCTTGCGCTTTGGCTTTGGCCTTTATCATGATGCCGATGATATTCAGGAGCTTGTTTCTAGAATTTCGCGCCTCAGCTCATAGTCATCATGCATTTATAGAATATATAGTTTCTTTATATTCAGTTGTCGCAAAGTGCCTATTCACGATAGATACCTCGTCATTAATAAAACGGAGTTTCTATGAAAACACTTGTCTCTCTTTTGCTAATTTTAGCTTCTACATCCCCTGCTCAAGCGAAGCCTGCCGACGTAGAGCTGTGCACTTTAGAGCTTTATGAGGAAAGTGAAGCTCTTTTTGCCGCGGAAGAGGTTTTTGACATTCGCACGGCCACATCTGTATCCGCATCAGAACTAGAGATGCTCAACCAGCATATGAACTACATCAGCTTCGAAGAAGCTAGAACATATACTTTTGCGGAAATCCAAGAGCAGTTCAATGACAGCAGTGACGAGTTATACATTCACAAGCTGACGTCACGACAAACAGGTCGTGTATATCTTGAGGTGAAATCTTATCCTGGGGACAATCCCTATGGGTTGGTCTTCGATGCTGGAACAGGAACTTTGCTAGCAACGAATGGTGACGACTCTTACACACTTATCGATTCCAACGGCACAAAATTTTCCTGTTACGAATTGAATAAAGGAAAGTACTAATTGGGTAATAAAAAGCCTCCTTCGCAGGAGGCTTTTTAATTATTTCGTCAGAACGCTGGTGCTATGAACCATTTTCTCCAAAGTCCCACTGAAACTATTCAGCTCGTCGTGGCTGATTTGATTCCAAAATGCCGAAATCTTGGGCGCCCATTGCGGGAAAATTTCTTTTACCAAAGAAAGCCCTTTGTCCGTGATTTTAATTACGAACGAACGCCCATCCTTTTCGTGCATCTCGCGTTTGACTAACTCCGCTTTCTCAAGACCGTTGATCAGTCCAGAAATCGTGGCTTGAGTGACTCCGACTCGATTGGAAAGTTCTGAAGGCATCAAACCCTCGGGCGAGTCGCCCAACATATACAGCAGCGTAAAACGACCGCTGGACAAGTTGTGGGGCGCAAGCAGGCTTTCCATATAATTTTCCAGATCATTGGCCACTTTCATAAAAAGTAGATTTGAATACAACGCCTGAGAATCCACGGCGTCGTGAATGCGTGACGCCGAAGCTTTTAACTCTTCTTTCGAAGGCAGAGTTTGTATGAATAACTTAGCCATAAAATACTCCTATCTCTTTATCCTTCTGACAAACCGACTTCGGTGGATTCTGTACCGCCTTTGGCTTCAGAACCCAACTTCACTTCGACGTGACGGTCGGCCTTCTTTTTTTCATGTGTCGTAAAACGAGTGCCTAGGCCATTTGCCCAAATTCTAAAACGATCGACATAAGTAAACACGGCAGGAACCACAATCAGCGTCAGGATCGTTGACGAGATCATACCACCGATAATCGCAACCCCCATGGCTGTGCGGGACTTCGACGCTTCATTAAGACCGATAGCCACCGGCAAGGTCCCCGCAATCAAAGCAAAAGACGTCATCAGAATTGGACGAAGACGTGTCTTACCAGCTTCGACCAAGGCCTCGGCTCTGGATTTTCCCTGAGCCATCATTTGATTAGTGTAGTCGACCAAAAGAATCCCGTTCTTACCAGCGACACCGATCAACATAAAGAAACCGAAGATCGCAAAGATCGTCATGGTTTCGCCCATCAGGAAAAGCCCCAAGAAGGCTCCACAAAGAGCCAGTGGCAAGGCCACCATGATGGTGATTGGTGTGATAAACGACTCGTACAAACTAGCCAGGATCAAGTAGATGAACATGATCGCAAAGCCCAAGGCTAAAACAGTCGATGTCATCAACTCTTGCATGTTTTCAGCATCACCACCGAAGGTGTAACGCACACTTGGTGGAAAAGCTTCAGGCCCTGAACTCATCGACTTCACAACATCGTTAACAACAGTGCTTAAGCCCACACCCGGAGCCAGCCCCGCAGTGATCTGGATATAACGACCGCGGTCTTGACGCTCGATAGAGGCCGGACCAGTCGCCAAGTCCCCTGTCGCGACATCAGAAAGCTTCACAAGCTTTCTATTCACGTTCGGTACGTAAACCTGACTAAAGCTTTGTTTGATATCCCGCTGCTCTGGCAACAAACGAACGCGCACTTCATATTCACGGCCTTTTTCGCGGAACTTCGCTGGAGTCAATCCTTCCACCTGCGCGCGCAGCTCGCCACCCATGGTTTTCGTATTTATTCCATAAAGCTTCGCGGCACCCGGTTTTACATGCACCTGCAATTCGGGTTTTCCGGGACGGAAGTTTGAATCCACGTCTTTAAAACGAGGGTCCGCTTTCATTTTTTTCAAAACTGTCGTAGCCGAAGCTTCCAAGGCTTGAGGATCGGCAGAAATGATATTCAACACGAAAGGCTGTTGGCCCATACCGCCGCTGGCATCATATTTCTTAACTACAGGATTGGCATTGGTAAATCCGACGAGCTGCTGACGAACTTTATCACGGAACTGTTCTGTCGTCAGTTTTCCCCGTTCTTTGCCGTCTTTCATGCGGACGTAGAATTGGGACTTGTTAGATTCGCCGTACAAACTACCTACGATCATCGCGGTGTAGTTGACCTCAGGATTCGCACGAATCACTTGATCGACCTCGTCGGCAACTTTATTCATCCCCTCCAAGCTTGTGCCCGGCTCCATTTCTAAAGTGACTGAGAACTCACCCGCGTCGTCGTCTGTGATGAAGGCGCCGGGAACTTTAGTCACTGTGTAGATACTAAGAACGAAAACTAGGAAAGTCGCCGCGATCGTCATCAAAGGATGACGTAAAGTCACACGCAACAGTTTTTCGTAAATGGTTTCCAACCAGCTTTGGAAGCGATCAAAACCGCGCACCAGACGGCCTAAAGTTTTGTCATAAAGACCGTTTTGAGGTTTCGCGCCGTGACCACCACCATGCCCCGAGCCACCGAAGTAAGCTGTCAGCATCGGAATGATCGTCATCGCGACGAACCAACTGATGGCCATAGAAAAAACAACAGTCATACCGAACTGTTTCAAAAATTGACCGATCGTTCCTGACATCGTGCCGACCGGAACGAAAACCGCGATCACCACCAAAGTGATGGCCATAACCGCCATTTGAATTTCCGTAGTTCCTTTTTCCGCGGCTGTTAAAGAGTCTTCTCCCAACTCCATCCGACGATAGATATTTTCGATAACCACAATGGCGTCGTCGATTAAAAGACCCACCGCCAACGTCAAAGCCAGCATAGAAACGATGTTAATTGAAAACCCGGCGATCTTCATAATCATGAAAGCACCGATCAAAGAAATCGGCAAAGACAGCGCTGTAATCAAAGTGGAACGCGCGCTTCCCAAGAAGAAGAAAACCGTAATAACCGTCAAAATGATACCGATGATGATAGTTTCTTTAACATCATAGATATTGTTTTTGATTTTTGTGGAACCATTTGTGACGACTTGAACCTTGGGAGCTCCGTCCAGCTTCGCCAATTCCGGCCCAATACGATCCAATTGTTTGATCACATCATCAGCGACACGCACAGTGTTTGAACCCGACTGACGATAAACTTGTAAGAATAAGGCTTTTTCGCCATTCAGAAAGGCGCGAGATTTTTCATCCTGCATGGTATCGACCACTTGGCCCAAATCCGCGACTCGTGTAGGAACCTCATTGCCATACAGATTTACTAACGTATCGGCAATTTCCGGTACGGATTGAAACTCTCCCAAACCACGGAAGACCAGTTCTTTACCGCCTTGCTGTTCTACTTTACCGCTTGGAATATTTTCGCCGGAAGCGCCGACCTGTGCCGCCACTTGGCTAACGGAAATTTCGCGCGCACGCAGTTTATTGCGATCCAAAATGACATGAATCTCACGCTCGCGGCCCCCGAAAATTTCGATGGCGCCGACGTTGTTCACTTGCTCTAAGCGAGGTTTAATATATTGATCTGCGATATCGAACAACTGCGCATCATTCAAATTATTCGCCGTCAATGACACCATTAAAATCGGTGTATCAGACGGGTCAAATTTTCTGATCACAGAGTCTTCGGCTTCGTCAGGAAGCTTCGGCTTAGCGATATTCACCTTATCGCGCACTTGCTGTTCTGCGTATTTCACATCCACCGAACTATTGAATTCGACGATTACTTGAGAAACACCTTCCAAGCTTTTTGACGTCAAACGTTTGATGCCTGAAATCGTGCTGACTTCTTCTTCGATCGGACGGCTGACCAGAGTTTCTATCTCTGAAGGCCCCGCCCCCGGATAAGTTGTCTGTACAGTGACGACCGGAACACTGACGTCGGGGAACAAATCCACGCTCATTGATTTGAACGAGGCCCAGCCGACAACGATGATCGCGATCGTCACGCAGGCAATAAAGATCGGTCTGCTAATGGATATCTTAGGTAAGCTCATGATTAGTTTCCTCCTTCAACAGAGGCTTGGTAAAGTTTAACTCTTGCTTGCAGTCCCAGTATCTGTGCCGCCGCTTGCACGCGGTTGACTTCAGATTGTGAAAAGTCTTGTTCAAAAAGAAGAACCTGATACGTCGTGGTTCTTCCCTGACGAAGACGAGTGCGCTCATTTTCTAGTTTAGCTTTTTGCGCATTGACGATATTTGTGGCTAAACGAAGGCTTTCTTTTGCCTCGATCATTTGCTCCGCCAAGTTCGTCCATTCTTGCTCTTGATTGAATTGTTTGGCTTGGTAAGAATACTCCGCCGCTTTGCGAGCTTTTAAAGCCCCGGCCTTCGCATCATTCAAGGCAAAGACATTCAAAGGGAGATTAAAACGCACTCCCACAAAAGCAGTGTCTCGACCATCTTCACCAGCAGCTTTCAAGGCTTCGTTCAACTCTTCATTGCGCCCGTTCAAAGCATAGCTTCCGTAAAGATCCAAAGTGGGTTTGTTTTTTTCTTCCGTCACTTGCGCTGAAGCCTGAGCCAAGCGCGCTTGCGCCTCGGCAGCTTTCACGTCATAGCGATCTCCGGGTCTGGCCTTTGGGACTTCGATCGTTCCTAAAGAAGCGTAGTTGATCCCCTCCAAAGACGGAGCGGACTCTTCCGCATTTTTATTCAGGAAGGTATTGAATGCGCGACGAGCCGCTTTTTCGCGATTTTCCGCCTGCT
The DNA here is from genome assembly GCF_000786105.1 of Bdellovibrio sp. ArHS. Taxonomy (NCBI): domain Bacteria; kingdom Pseudomonadati; phylum Bdellovibrionota; class Bdellovibrionia; order Bdellovibrionales; family Pseudobdellovibrionaceae; genus Bdellovibrio; species Bdellovibrio sp. ArHS. Next base: position 15,912 of record NZ_JTEV01000017.1, on the reverse strand, counting down.
GAACGCCAAACAGTGTGGCTTCCACCATGGCTTTGGCTTGCAGAACGTCGGCATTTTCACCCAAGTTCATGCGGGCTTTGCGGGAAACATAGTCCAAAATACTTTGCGCCTGCTTCAAGGCCCGCTTCTGCACTTGCACCAACTCTTGGGATGAGGCCAGCGTCCAGTAGGCTGCTTCCGCTTCAACTAAAGTTGAAACTGACTGAGCATCTGCCCCGAATTTTTCCGCGACGTTTTGTTGTCTTGTAAGTTCCTCATTAGCGCGAGCGGTTCGACCAAATCCATTTCCCCAAACCGGCATTGTCAGTTCAAGAAGTGGCGTCGCATCCCAAAAACTGTTGGGAACGCCGGCAGGAAGACTGGCACCGACAACTTCAGTGCGGTCCATGGCGTAAGATAGTTTTGTCTGCAGACCAAAGTTAAACTCTTGAGATAAACCCAAAGAGTAGTTCTGCATTTTCAACTCATCATAAGAAATGGTTGAGGCAAAAGGCTCTTTGCCATCGTAGCCAATTCTGGCATTCGCAAAAAGGCGCGGCGTAAAGAACAGGTCAGCTTCACGGGCTTTCAACTGCGAAGCTTCGGCCTGCTCAGAGCTGGCTTTGTACCCTAAACTATGTTGTTTCACTTGCTCTAAGTACTCGTTCAGATTCATGGCGGACGCCGAATTTCCAACCAGGGTGGCGGCAAGAATCAACGAGAAGCTTGCAACGTTTAATAAATCGGATCTTTTCATTTCATAACTCCGTTATGTAATCGCTTACATACTTAAAGTAGCGGAAGACGCTTAAGTATGCAATCAATTACTTTCTTGCGTCCTCTAAAGGCTTATGATACATTATATAAAGACAAGAGTTTTCATATAGTTAGGCAATTGTCAGGAGATTATCAATGAGTGAAACATCTCAATTAAAGACCCCCGGCGACGAAAGTCCTGCTCAAATAAAGGGCAAAAAAAGAGATCGATCGGCTTCAGAAGAACGCCTGATTCAGGCGGGTCTTGAGACCTTTGCCAAACATGGTTTTAATGGGGCCACGACGAAGATGATTGCCAAGAAAGCCGACGTCAATGAGTCGCTCATTGGTCGCTACTTCGATGGAAAAGAAGGTCTGCTTGTCGCTATCATTGAAAAATTCCTGGAACAAATGACTCACGAGGCTCTTCCCTATCCTCCGCAAAAAACTTTGTCGGAAGAACTTGAGCTGTATGTCACTTACCGCATGCAACAAGGGTGTATGCACGAAGATTTTGCGCGAATTGTTTTTTCTCAAGCTTTAGTTGATAGAAAATTTAAAAAGAAGGTCCGTGAAACAATCCCCTTAACGATCGATCCAAAACTTCTCGAGCGTGTTCAACTTCTAATACAAGACGGAAGATTGAAACCTGGCGTGGATCTTACCGAAGTTTGCGAACACATTGATTCTTTTCTGGATGGAGTTTTCTTCTTTGATCATATTCTGCACGAAGAGTCTGAAGAGTTTTTAAAGAAAAAGGCCATTCGTTTTGTGCAGGTCTATGCGAAGCTTTACGATAAATAAATTCCTGGTAGGGCTTTAAGTAAAAAACCCACAGCTGAAACTGTGGGTTTTTTATTTTTATTCTTCAAAAGCCGGCAAGTCTTCGATAGTCGCCGTTGGAGGAGGAGGAATGACTCCTGGCTCTTCCGTCTTCGTTCCCTTCTGAGCGTCCTGTTGGCGTTTTTCTTCTTGCTTACGAGCTTCTTCTTGTTTTCTTAGCTCTTCCTGTTTGCGAACCTGCTCTTGATTTTGGCGGCGTTGTTCTTCCGCTCGACGCTGAGCTTCGATCTTACGCTGTTCTGCGATTCTTTGCGCTTCGAGACGTTCCTGCTCCGCCCGACGCTGAGCCTCGCGGCGCGCTTTAATTTCGGGATCATACTCTTCCACGCATTTCATCGCCTGCTGAACACCATATTGGCCGCGGTCCGCTTTATTAATCACACAGTTCTTAACCAAGGCGGCCTGAGGGGTGCTGCAAATTCGCATCGCATCTGTGGCGTCTCGCGGATTAGAAACATAAAGACCACCACGAAGGAAAAGTTCTGAGGCGCATACGGCCACCTCAAATGAATTGGTATTCAAACAAGCTTCGGCCGCGTAAATAACGTTTTTCTTATGAGGATAGCCGTTCTTATCAAAGGCGCGGCTGTTCAAATGTTTAGTCAAGTAGATGGTGCAATCCTGGAAACGCATATCTGTGCGGCCCCGAGTACAGGCAACATCCGTTTTAGACGACATTGTGCTAAGGTTCTGATAGAGGAAATCAGAACATTCACGCTGTTGGTACGACATTGTATCTTCGTCTACATAAATGCTGGAATCGCTGTCATCATCGGCAACGACGTAAGCATTTGCATTCACAGATAAGAACAAAACTGAGAGCCACATGCCTAAAACGAGTTTCATATAAACCTCTTAATCCACGAGAAGGAATTGCAAGAGCAGGACCACGCCATCTCGAATTAATACACTTTTAAGCGACTGTGACTGCTTAGGCTTTTTACAGGGTGACGTTCTTCAAGAGAACCTTTGGGCAAAAAAAAGCCCGAGGTGGGAAGAGAGAAAACCACCTCGGGCCAGCTAGTAACGTTCTATTTAATTCTTATTTCATGGGCTTCGTGTGAACCGCGAATTTTTCAAACTCGCCGTACTCATGAAGTTTGTTATAAAGAGTTTTGATCGTAATACCCAAGTTGTTGGCCGCTTGAGTTTTATTACCGCCAAAGTGCGCTAGAGCTTTTAAGATATAACGCTTCTCTAGATCGTGTAAAGTCATACCAGGATCGTACTCGATCACGTCCTTTTCAGCCTCGCCGTTGCGGATATTCTCGGGAATATCGTTCAACATAATCATGTGGCCATCAGAAAGGATCTGCAGTCTTTCGCACACGTTTTGAAGTTCACGAATATTTCCCGGCCAGTCATAACGAACCAAAGCTTTCATCGCTTCTTCATTCACAGAACGACCACGGTTCAGATAGGCATGTTGCGAGTTGTTCAAGAAGTGGTTGATCAACGCCGGGATGTCTTCTTTACGACGACGAAGAGGCGGAGCACTAACCACGATCGTATTGATACGATAGAACAAGTCTTCACGGAAATTGCCTTTGATTACCTCTTGATCCAATTCTCTGTTCGTTGCACAGATCAAACGGATATCAACTTTGATAGGGTCTTTACCACCCACACGATAGATTTCACCTTCTTGGATGAAGCGCAGAAGTTTTGCCTGGATAGCAGGATCCAACTCACCGATTTCATCCAGGAACAACGTTCCGCCGTTGGCCGCTTCAGCCAAACCGATTTTACGAGTATAAGCGCCCGTGAATGATCCTTTTTCATGACCGAAAAGTTCTGACTCAAGAAGAGTCTCGCGAAGAGCACCGCAGTTGATTGCTACGAAAGCTTTGTTTTTACGATTAGAACGATCGTGGATAGAACGAGCGATAAGTTCCTTCCCTGTTCCAGACTCACCAAGAACCAAGATGTTCGCCGTTGAAGGCGCCACGCGGTCGATCATCTTCATCAAGCTTCCCATCACCTCAGATTGGTAGACGATAGTCTTGTTTTCCAAAACTTTGGAAGTTGTATTTGTATTCCACATCACTTGATTTGCATTCTGAGAAGAGGGCAAGATCGTAGAGTTGTTATCGTTCATGGGTTCCACCTTTCGGTAACGTACTTAAAAATCTGGGTGGGTGTCTCAGATTGAATATCTCGTTCTGATACACCGCAGCAACGCATTGAGTTATAACTTTGGTCGTGTAAGTTTTGCAAGTAAAATTTTGCATGGCGTTAGATTTTTTTTAGGGCGCAGGCTTCAACCAATAGGATTTCAGCATCATGGGACAGCCGTTTAAGTTGGCCGAAAACATTGATAAATATTTGAAATTCATGACTTTTGTGAAGTCAGCTTCGCCGTTAACCATCAAACACTATAGTTTAGATCTGAGGCAGGCTTTTAATTACGAAAAATCCTCATCTTCTTTGTCGGAGGCTGAACTCCTGGCAACTGCTCGGGGCGCATTCAATCAGTGGGCTCACCTTTCTTTAGCCTCCCGCAATCGCAAAGCGGCCACCCTGAAGAGCTTTTTTTCCTGGGCCTTTGCCGAGGGTCTTACAGAACGAGACCTTTCACTGCAAATCACCTGTCCTCGAGTTCCCAAAAAAATTCCGCATTTCCTGAGTGTGGATGAAGCTTTGGCTGTTCTTAAAAGTTTTAATACCGGCGCCGAAGCTTCACTAAAAGAGAAAGTACTCTTCTTGTTGCTTTATGGTGGAGGCCTGCGGGTGAGTGAAGCGTGTCAGCTCAAATGGGCCCAGGTTTTCACTTCACAGAAAGTTCTTCGCGTAACGGGAAAAGGCTCCAAGGAACGAGTGATCGCCCTGCCCTCATTGACCATTCAAGCTTTACAAGCATGGAAAAAGCAAAGTGGTTTTAGCGAATTTGTTTTTGGCGAAGAGCCCCTAAATCCCCGCACCGCTTATGACATGGTAAAAATCAGCGGCCAGCGAGCCGGCCTTCTGAAACCGTTGCACCCTCATGCTCTTCGCCATAGTTTTGCCACTCATCTTCTTTCAAGTGGCGCTAACCTGCGAACCCTGCAAGAGCTTTTAGGTCATGAGAGTCTGCAGGCCACCGAAAAGTACACGCATCTGGGCATTGATCAATTAGCGAGAACCATGGAAAGCATGCATCCTTTAGGCAAACGCAAATAACTAAAGCGTTGCATGCTCAAGATAGTGACGGATCATAGCTTCGACATTGCGAAGTTCTTCATCAACAAGTTCACGATAGGTCAGAAGTCTGTCGGTCTCTGCCAGATTGGCTTTAAAGAAAGGCGCCATCCAGGGCTCTGCATTGACGACCCCTTGCTGCAAAAGAAACTTAATATAGAAATGCATTTTTAAAACCAGAGGGTCTTTGGCGATCTCTGCTGTCTTCAACGCATTCCCCAGTAAATTGAAAAGAAATTCAGAGGACTTGTCGCCTTCCTGACTGACCTTGCTTACACAATCAATCATATGAAGTGCCAGTTCCAATCGATCATAATCCTGGCGCAGTCCGGGAAAATCGTTCAACAAGGTCGCTTCCTGAAGAACATTCAATTGTCCCTGTTCCGCTTGCTTATAAGTGAAACTGACGAAATGCGTGGGTTCTAAGACGCCCCCACCAAAACGCTTTTTACTTTTCAGCGCGCCTCGAGCGATGAATGACAGCTTTTCCCCCACCGGCGACAAGGCGTGCAGAATCAAATCGGCTTCCGAATATTTGATTTTTCTAAGAATGATAAAGCGGTCTTTACCTTGCGTCACACATCCCAACTTTGCTGTGCTTTTACCTCTTCATACGAAGATATCATTAGCTTGGCAAAGTCTTTTGTATTCAAAAGATTCAATCCTACAATCAACAGGCCCCGCAGCTGATCCTGGGTCGGCGTCGGCTCCCACCAATGCCGGAACATTTTAATGGCTGACCAATGGCACATGTTTGTGCTGGCCAACTGCTGCCATCCTTCGTGCGAGGTCAGGCCGATTTTTTTAAAAAGATTTTCCGCAACGGCTTCGGCACTGACATCGTGAAAACTGATCACGGCGCGGTCGTAAAGACGCGAAGTCCCTGCGGCAAAATACAAGGATGCCGTAGGCGACATTTCCTTTTCAAACTTTTCGACTAATAAAGGATTGTTTTGGTGCAACCCACGAGAATCCGAGATCTGCTTTAGAAAATCCGTATTATCCCAACTCATGTTTTGCGCCACCATGGCGGGAGAGCGAAAACGCTCACCCGTAACTGCCACCGCCGCTGTCGGCGAGTACGAACACAACCGGACCGTGTAAGGACGAACAGAAAAACTTTGGTGGTGATGATGGGCATGAGAAACCCGGAACGAGAAAATGCGTTTTTCATTGAGCAATTTATCCAATTCCTCGGCGAATGGATAAACTTCACCAGTCACTGGATGGTCTTCAGCGAAAAGCACGAAGTTGGTGTCCTTCTTCAAAGCATCCACCCAGCCCTTAACATCGTGCAGTTGCAAATGCGAAAGTGCGGCCACCTCGTAAGTTTCTTTGTAATAGTAAGGCAACAATCCTTCGAAAGCAGAAGTCTGCCCCAAAATCACGCCGATGGCTTTTTTGTGAGACATGAACTGCGCTGTACTTTGCGAAATTTCAAAAACCGCGGCGGCAATACCAGAAAAACAACGTGCACGTGACTTGGGGTCCAACCCTAAGGCCGTTTTGACTTGATCATTTAGTTCTTCCCAAGCTTCCGGTCGTACAACGTCGATAAACATCCTCCAAATTTATCAGATTCCCTCATAAAAGAGAGTGCGACGAAGGTCTTATTTTCACCAGGAATTTGAGTCTACCCGTCGGCACCAAGTAAACTTATGAAATCGATAGTTTCAGGAGAGCGTTTATGAAATGGAATAAGTTGGCGTCCGCATTTTTATTGTTTGTGTTGGGTCTGTTTACGTCTCTTTCGGCCCAGGCACTTTTTGAAACTCGTGTGACCTACGGACTCCTTGCCAACAATCCTGCGCTCGACCCTCTTTGTCCCTCTTGTGGCTCGGCAGCTCCTTCGGTGACGGCCTCTTATGGTCTTGGCGTTGATGGCGTTTTGACGCTTCCTTTTCCGCTTATTCCCGGCATAGGATTGCGCTATGAAAATTTGAGTTTCACAGCCAACGGTGCCGCTGAATATAAAATGGATTACACAAGAACCGCGCTGCTATTTAATTGGCGCCCCATTGATAATTTGTTCTTTTTGGGCCCCATTTTTTCTTGGGGACTGTCACACTCGACTCGTCTCAAGACAGAAGAAGGTGGCGTCTTAAAAGCAGATTTTTCTAGTGATTCCGTCAAATCATACAGCCTTGGCCTAGAGGGCGGCGTTAAGCTGACAGGCTTTGTCGTCGGAGCTGAAGTAGGCTACCTTGATTTTCGCTGGGACGGTGCCACCGATGCAACGGGTAACGCAGCCACGCAAGATATTAATATGAGTGGAACTTACGCTAAAATTATCCTTGGCTTTTCTATTTAAGTGTCGAAATCTACACACCTCTGTTAGACTTGTATCTGTGAGGTGCTCATGACAAAAAAACGTATTGAATGGCCAGTAGCTTTATTCCTGGTATTGAATCCTCTGGCCACGTTGATTCTTACGCCAATTTATTTTTATTTTTATGGCTTTCAGTTAGATATTCTTTTATTTGCTTTGATCTTCGCTGCCGCGACAAATCTAAGTATTACGGCGGGCTATCATCGTTTGTTTTCACACAAAAGTTATGATGCGCATCCCGTTGCAAAAGCTCTATTTCTTTTGGTGGGCGCGTCCGGCTTTCAAGGTTCTGCTTTGAAATGGTCTTCGGATCATCGCCGTCATCACACGCATATTGATGGAGAAAAAGATCCTTACAATATCAACAATGGTTTTTGGTATGCCCACATGGGCTGGCTATTTTTCAAAGATTCTGTTGATCAAAAGATTCACGCCCCGGATCTGGAAAAAGACTGGATGGTCCAATTTCAACATAAATATTATGTGCCATTAGCGATCTTCATGGGCTTTGCAGTACCTACGCTGATTGGCTGGGCGATGGGATCGGCTTTAGGTGGTTTTGTTATCGCTGGCGGCCTACGCATTGCTTTGACTCAGCAAAGTACCTTCTTCGTCAATTCCCTGTGCCACACTCTAGGTAAACAGACGTATTCGAAAGAGATTTCCGCTCGGGACTCTTGGTTTGTTGCGATTCTGACCCACGGTGAGGGCTACCATAACTTCCATCACAAGTTTCAAATCGATTATCGAAATGGCATCAAGTGGTACCAGTGGGACCCTACTAAATGGGTGATCAAGTCCCTGAACTTCATGGGTCTTGCGACTAAGTTGCGTCAGATTTCCAACGCTGAAATCTTGAAGGCTCGCTTACAAGCGGAAGCCGCTGAGCTGACCCAACATGGTTTTGCGGAAGACAAACTGCAGGCGATGAGAGAAAAAATTCTGGAAGCGCAGAACAAGATGAAAAAGCTTCGTGAAGACTACGAACAATTTAAGGTCGACGCCGCTCGTAAACGCGAGGAACTGAAAGAGGCTTATGATCTGAAACTGGCCGAGATCAAACGTGAGATGGAAATTGCCAAGCTGGAATTCCAAATGGGAATGAAGCAATGGCAAGTATGTTTGAGATCTGTCTAAAAGTGATTCTTCAGAAATGAAAAAGGGAGCTTACGCTCCCTTTTTTTTATTTACAGTCCTTCGACTTATTGTAGAAAAAGAAATGAAAATTTGAGGAGTCCACAGAAGCCCCAATATCCCTGTCATTAGGGAATCTGCCGGACTCTTTGAAGGCTTTCTCCTTCATGCAATCCTGATAACGATATTCTTCATTCATCGCCATCATGTCCTGGAATGACGGAAGATATCCATTTTTCTTATAGAACTCAGCCTCTTTGGCATACAAATTCTTTTCCAGTGTTTTTGCGACTGCTTCAAATTGCACGTTGGTTTTAATACTTCCCAACGGCATGTATTTAGGAAGAGTATCTGCCGCCACACCAAATTGGCGTACGAATTTGGCAAAATAGGACTTCACGGAGTGTTGAGGCGCCCAGTGATACTCATAACCCTTGTCAATCATCCAATCGTAGACGCTCTGAAGAACCGCATCCTGCGCACGAACTTGTCGAAGCAGAGGATACCAGCGATATTCCGCAACGAAATCAAAACGCGGGTCCACTTCAATATCGTAAGGCGCAAACAAAGACGTTTTTGCCACACCCATATTCTTTAGGTAGTCGGTGTTTTTAAACTTCGTGGCGCCACTGCGATACTTGGGCACCATGAACTGACCATTAGAGGCTCTGTCATATGCCATCCGGATCACTTCGGAACAAAAAATGGAAGAATAGTCATCATCATCCATCGCGAAGTCATAGCGAATACCTTTTTTCTTGTCTAAGGCCTCTTTGGCAATATCGTACATTTTTCGCGCGGCTGCTTTACCTAAGGCTTCGTCAGGTTGTCGGTACAACGCCACACGGGCGTCTTCCGCTTTTCTCCACTGCTCCAAAGGCGTTACAATAACGCCATATTGAATCAAAGATTCCACGACGAAAAGTTTGCCGTTTTTATCTTCGCCCACCAAAGCCAAGTGAGAAAAATTGCCTTCCTCATCGCCGATGCGCGCGATCATTGCCGAAACATGCGACTTACCACGGATGAGCATTACATCCCCACTTTTCAATTTAAAGTCTGCGAAGCGTGGATTAGTCCATGTGCTGGGTTTTGAATTCACCAAGATCGGTGTTTTTTCAAACTTAAAAACTTTTTGGTTATGCAACCACTCTAAAAGATACTCTTCTGCGAAGCGAGCGTACTGAAAGCCTTCGCGGATCTCCGTAATACATTCTTTGGAAAGCTCATTCCGAGAATCAAACTGTTGCAGCTTATCGTGCAGCACAACCCGGATCTGGAAAATGGTATCCATGGCTTCACTGCCGCGGGCTTTCAATTGTTCCACTTCCGCAGGCGTTTTCGGAACGAAATGGTCAGACGGAAGATAGAAAAGATAGTCCGTCACCTGATTCACAAAAGTCGCACAGGTTTTCGGATTGAAAATTTGTGGATTGTTTAAATCGCTCAACACCTTTTGACTTCCGCTCAGAAGTTCTTCTGTGTTCGCGGGACGTCTATAGGAAGCGATGTCGTTCGATTTAAAAAAGGGACTCTGACAGGCTGTCAGCGTCAGAAATGCAGAGCCGAGAAGTAAGCACTTTTTCATTAGGAATTCCCCCATTCCTGCTTCTTCGGAAACTTTCTTCGGTTTCCTAACTGGACCATCGGCGAGATGCGATGAGCCCGTTGTGCAAGTGTCTAAGCCTTGGACGGAGTCATGACCGTTTGGGCATCGTTCTTACAGAGTCTCAAATTGAGACACGTACAAAGAGTGTAATTTGTTGAAATCACTGGCGCCTGCTTGGCAGAGCTCTTGCTGGGTACAACCCTAAGGAGACCTGCTGATGAAAACTGGCACGCCACTATTATATAAATTGTTGCTGTTGAACCTGTGTTTCACCGCAGGTTGGAGTCTAGGATCCCCTGTTTTTTCAACATCCGATCTGGCTTCGAGCGAAAAAGGCCTGTCCGTGCCTTTCAATATTGATGAACCAGCAGCTCCGATTATTGAGCACGCTCTGGATCAAATCGATAAGGCGAAAAACGTGCAAAACATTATGGGCAATGTGAACAACGTGGCCAATCGAAATTGTCCCGATTGCGAACAGCAAGTCACAAACCTGCGTTACAATCAGTGCAACCGTCAGAATGACTATTTGGAAAAAGAGCTCCAACAAACAACCCAAGGGAGTTCTTTGCTTTCGACCCTGACCCGATCTCCGGTTCGTGCAAATTCGATCATCAAGCCGACTTGCATGCGCATGTCAATGGAGGCGAAGTTTTCCGCTAGCAGCAAATCTTTCCGCCAATGTTCAGCAGCGGGCACCCTTTCGCAAACATTCCGCCCTTGTATCTCTGAAAACTATTTTAAACTTGTGAACAACAGTTTTGATGTTGTTAGTTCATGTATGAAGGACTTTATTGCTCCAGGTGAAAGCGAAGAAATGCAAAAGCTGGATATCCGTGCCGTTTATGCTTTGATCAATGTTGAGTCTGGCTTTCACGTCAACGCTATGAGTGGAACCGGGGCCGGTGGCATCGGTCAGTTCACCCAACCGGCAATCCAAGACGTCAACATGAATGAACTTAATGAGGTGCGCATCTCTTTAGAAAGCAACCCGAACCGCGTCTGTTCAAAGTTATCCCTAGAGTTCTTGGATTCCATGAATCCGATCCGTCCGCAAAAAAGTTATGCCTGCGATCGGATCTCTTTGAAAAAGGGCAACCCCGTGACGAACATGATTTACACCTACGCGTATCTAAAGGGTGTTAAGAAAGACATGAACACAATGATTTTTAATAACAAAAATTATCGCGCGAAATTTCGTCTTTCTGAATTTGATATGAATAAAGTCAAACGCGCACTTATGGTTTGGTCCCACAACACCGGCCCGGCGGGAACGTGGACGCCTGCCAAAACCCTTCTGAATACCTATTACCGCAATCGTCCCGTGACGAATGCTGACGAGTTTATCAATCAGATGCAACAGTACATGCAAAAGTTTCCAGCCAGCGCGAATAAAAGTTCCGCGCGACGCAAAGAAACGTCCTCTTATTTCCCCGCAATCACAAAAACTCTTAACGATATCGAAAAGAACGCTGGAGGTGGATCATGCGTAAATTAATTCTGATGATTTGTTTACTGACGTCCCAGTCCGTTTTGGCTTTTACCGACTCTATCACCGTACAGGCGGCTGATAACCTTATCGTTCACCTGCAGCGCCAGGAAAATCCCGCTCTTCGCCTGCGCGACCTGGAAACATTTAAACAGTTCCTTTTCCAACGTTTAAATACGATCGAGATTCCCGACGTGGCTACGACACCGGAAGACGATCCCGCCTTCGAAGAATATCGCAGCCTGACTGAATACGACAACTACATCAATTTGATCTACATGAAAGACATCACTTCGACTTCGTGTGGACGCATGAAGATTCGTATTACCAATGCCACAAGCCGTGAAGGCGAAATCGTTGTGCCAGAGGCAGCCGAAGCGATGAAGGTGCTAGCGGCTCTTTGCCATAATTTATAAGGTAAAACTTTTCATAAGTTTCGCGGCCACCGGATTACTGATTTTCCGGTCGGCCGAAGCCAACCAGATTTCTTCCGTCACTCCTTTAAGTTTACCTAAAACCACCAACTTTTTTTCTTTGATAAGCTCATCAGCGGCCATCAACGAGATCGGTATCAACCCCACGCCTTCCTGCCCCAGCAGCTTTTGCAAGCTGGTATCTTGAGTTTCGGCAATTCGGTCTACCCAGATACTATTGACTTTAAAATAGTGATCTAAATCACGACGGAGTTTGCTGTGCACCGTCGGAAAAACGAAGGGCTGTCCCTCCAACGATCGTGGAAAATCTTTTTTCAGATGCTTAAATTTTTCGGAAGCACAAACCACAACGTCCAATTTAGCAATGGCGCGAGCATGAATACTTTGCGTATCGACGTTGGGTGGGTAATTGGCCAAAAGCAAATCAATCTGATGGGCGCTGAGTTCGCGCAACAGTTCTCCGCCCCCACCTTCGACAACTGACACTGAACAGTTACCCTGTTGATGGGCTTGCAAAATAATTTCCAAAAGAATGTGCTTAGGCACGCTGTCCAGTGCGCCGATCTGCACATGCACACGGTTGTTCTGAAGGCGGTCATGCAAGGCTTCGACCATTTCCGCACCCAAACGAAAAACTTGATCCGCATATTCAAAAGCCAGCTTACCGGCCTCTGTCAGATGCAGTCTTTGTTTGCGTCGTTCAAAAAGATTTTTGCCCAATGACTCTTCCAGTTGCCGAAGCTGCGTGCTTAACGAAGGTTGACCCATCTTCAGTTTTTCGGCAGCCTTTGCGATACTTCCCTCTTTTGCTATTGTGTAGAAATAGTGGAGATGGTGATAATTAAGCCACTGCATTTGGTTTGCTACTTTTACAGGCATGAGACCTCTTCGTTAAAATCAAATAACTTGTTAAAGATTATCGATTTTTTATAATTTGGGAAAGCCCTTATACTCTGAGTCCGGAGGCCTTTTTTGTGACACAGATTCTTTTGTTCCCTTTTGCAGACTATTGGTGGTTTTACGCTGGATTTATCGCTTTCGTTTTGGCGATGCTTGCCTTGGACCTTGGAGTATTTCATAAACATTCTCATACCGTGGGTTTCAGAGAAGCCACGATTTGGTCTATCGTTTGGGTCAGCTTAGCCTTGCTGTTCAACGCCGGCCTGTACTTTTACGCGCTTAATAAGTTTCCCGATCCCACGACCGCCAAGGACGTCGCCCTGCAGTTTCTGACCGGTTATGTTATCGAAAAGTCGCTCTCGATTGATAATATCTTCGTCTTTGTGGTGGTTTTCGGATTCTTTGGAGTTCCTCCCAAATACCAACACCGTGTTCTTTTTTATGGAATTCTGGGCGCCTTGATCTTCCGTGCGATATTTATCGCCCTGGGCTCTGTGCTTATGCAGTACCAAACGGTTGTTATGGTCTTCGGTGTCTTCCTGATTATCACCGGTTTAAAAATGATGATTCAACCCGAGCGGGAAATAGATCCCACTCAAAACTGGCTTATCAAATTCATGAGAAAATACGTTCGCATTCACGAGCGTATGCATGAAGACCGTTTCTTCGTTATCGAAAATGGTATTCGTTATGCGACTCCTTTATTTGTCGCCTTGATCTTTCTGGAAGCGACGGACATTATTTTTGCGGTCGATTCAGTACCCGCTATTTTTGCGATTACCAATGAACCTTTGTTGGTCTTCACTTCGAATATCTTCGCCATCCTGGGCTTGCGTTCGCTTTATTTCCTCCTAGCCGGGGTTGTCGATAAATTCCATCTGTTGAAGTATGGTCTAGCCTTAGTCCTTATTTTCGTTGGCCTAAAGATGGTATGGCTGAACAAACTCTTTGACGGTCACTTCCCGATTCTTTGGTCCTTAGGCATTATTGCCTTCTTTATCGGTGGTTCCGTTGTTCTTTCTTTACTAATTAAACCAAAGAATAAATGACAAGCGCCCCTAAGATCCTGATAATGATCTTAGGGGGCTTTTTATGAATAGAAGACTGTTCTTCGCTCTTAATGCCACGGATCCTCTTTCCGAATCCTTCCTACCCACTTACAAAAAATTGAAAATCAACGCCGATCGGCGCGAAATCAATGTGAAGTGGGTGCCCGTTGATAACTTCCATATCACCGTCAGCTTTTTGGGCGAGCAGCCTGAAGAAAGACTGCCCGCGCTGGCAGAGACCCTGCGCGAAGTCTGTGCTCAGTTTACGCCCTTTGATCTTAAGATCGAAGATATGGGCGCCTTTTCCAATGAACACGACGCCCGCGTTTTATGGTTGGGTGTTCAGAACAAAAGATATTTAGGTGAATTTAAATATGCCCTAGATGATCTTCTTTTAGAGCGCGGTCTGCTGGATCATCCGGATGCACGTGAATTCAAGCCTCACCTGACCTTCGGGCGCCTTCGCAATCCCCGCAGTGTGAAAGATATGATTTCTCCGTTTAAAAGAAAAAGCTTCGGGAAAATACATGTCAATGAAATCGTGCTTTATGAATCCAAGCTGCAAGGTGTATTTCCGGTGTATACGCCGGTCTTACGCTGTCCTCTGACGGGTGAAGAAAAGGCCGCAGAGGAAGAAGCCTTTCCATTTATAGTTCCATAAAAAAAAGGGAGCTTGCCGCTCCCTTTTTTGTTATCTGTGGGCCCATCCGTAAAGGCGAACATAGATTGTGCTGTTCTTAAGATAGAACATCAAATCGCCATAGTAATGGCCTTCGAATGCGGGCCAGAAGAAAACGCGAGTCCAACAAGTCTGGCGCGGAGGCAAAACTCTTGGGCAGTTCGTCGTTGCATCGAAAGCCTGCCCACGAATAGAAACACCTTGAAGATCAATTTGCTGCTCGCCCGCCGTCAAAGAAAAGTCCGCGTACATACGGCTATTCACCCAAGTAGAGCCAAAGTTATAGCTGTAATACTGATCCTGTTGTTTTTCTGAGTCGGCGACCAACGCTGTGACGTCGCTGGCCGAAGCCATGGCCGTCGTGAAAATTAAAGACATAAAAACGATAAGCTTCATCATAGTTCCCCCTGCCTCTAAGTCTGAAAGACGCCGGAAAGTGAATCAACGCAAATGCACGCGTTTTATGCAGAGGGTTGCAAAAAAGAAGAGGGCCGCAAAACTGATTATTGGTTCATAACTATTCGTCTTTATGGGGGGCCAGGTGGGCTTAAAAGAGAGGGAGCCTGAGACGGCTCCCTACTGCCAGTTTACTGACATTGAACATTGGCTGTGGCATTTACGAAGTAGTACGGACCATTCGCATAAACGTAGGCGTACTGGAAGCCGCCTGCGGGAACCCACACTTGAAACCAAGAATTCATCCACACACCCGTTTGTGTAAGGCCAAATACTTGCCCTTGGCAGAAGGCATTGACGCCTGTGTAGTTATACACTTGAACTGCAGCCCATTGAGGAGTGACTTGGAATTGCATTTGCGGAACCCACCAAGCAAAACCCAATGAAGGAAGCATAAAGCCTGCGATAGCGACGATTAGATTTCTCATGAATACTCCTCTGGCGAAAATTTAAGAGCCTCGTAACATGTCTTTAGAGCGTGTTTCAAGAAAGAAGCAATGCACAACAAATCTAAGACCGCCATCCCCGCCTAATTCGCGCAGGGCCCTCTAGATGGCTTTGTTTTAATACACTTTGCCGCCGCGGAATCCACAGAGAAAAATGAAAATAAAAAGGGGAAATCATGCGTCTTACAAAGATCTTACTCGCAATGTCTCTAGCTTTTTTGGGGCACGCAACGATGGCACAGCAGCTTTCGCGCCCCAAACAGAAACCCGTCAACGCCTCTAAACTGCCGAAGCCACCGCAGCAGGTACCCAGCGAAGAAGCCAAAAAAGAGGCGCATGACCGTGTTGAAAACCGCAAATATGATTTAGAGACGAAAATTCGCGAAGGAAAATCGCCCCAAGAAATTGGCAAAGCAAAGGCGCAATTGCAAACCGACCGCACTGAAAGCAACCGCCAAGACTATTTTGATAAAAAACGCGAAGAGCAGAAAACGGAATAAACTGCACCACTTGCCTGGTGCTGCCGCTCAATACCAAGTCTGATCCTCGGACCGGACCTTGGTTGCTTTTGATTTCTATTGTGCCTTAACCCTGAACACTCTTTGCTGAGACAGCGATATATATGTCTCAGC